>JACPOH010000238.1 GCA_016185075.1 Aquabacterium sp.
GACGTGCTGGACAAGATCGTGGCGACCATCCCCGTGAAGCGCCTGGGCACGCCGGAAGAAATCGCCTCGATGGTGTCCTGGGTGGCCAGCGAAGAAGCCGGCTTTGCCACGGGCGCTGACTTCTCGGTCAACGGCGGCCTGCACATGGGCTAAGCCACGGGTTACGCGCTGGGCTGGCCACCCTCACGGTGGCTGAGGCCAGCCCCCCGTACCTGGAACAACCCCGCTGAGCAGCGATGCTGGCGGGGTTGTTTCTTCGGCACTGGTTGAACGGTCTGGCGCAGGCTGACGCGCCAGTATCAGGCGGCGGCTTCTTGCTCCAGAACCAGCCTATCCAGTGCCGCGCACACTTCAGCGAAGCGGCCCGCAATCACCGTGCGACGTGCATCGGCCGGGTCGGTGCAGATGCGGACATGCCGTTCGGCACGCGCGGGGGCCGAGGCCCGTAGCGGGATGACCTGTGCCGAGGCGCTTTTTCCAGGCTGACGCGCCGGTGCACCCCAGGGTGTGATGGGTCTGGCCTTGACCGGGCGAGCCGCCGGTACGCTTGCCGGGCGAGCGCCTTCGGGCGGCGGGTTCTCGCCTGCCGAACCAGGTGTGGTGTTGCGGATGAAGAATGCACGGGCCAGGTGATGAATCATGATGAACTCCGGTTGACAACAGATGAAGTTCGGCAGGATTCGACAAGGGCCCACCAGACAGGATCGCACCACCGGCCAGGTGATGCCAATGCCCGCCACCCGTCTGGTGGTGTGAAGATCAATTGAGCAGCTGGTTGCGAATCAGGCCGACCGCCAGGCCTTCCAGTTCGAAGTCTTCCTGATCTGGCGAGACCACAATGGGTTGGAAATCAGGGTTCTCTGGCAACAAGGCAATGCCCTGCGCGGTGCGCTGAAAACGTTTGACGGTGACTTCGTCGCCCAACCGGGCGACGACGATCTGGCCATTACGAGCCTCGCGCGTGCGTGCCACAGCCAGCAGGTCGCCATCAAGGATGCCTGCGTCTTTCATGCTCATGCCTTTGACGCGCAGCAGGTAATCAGGGCGGCGAGCGAACAAACCGGGCTCAACCGAATACGTCTGCTCGACATGCTCCTGGGCCAGGATCGGGTTGCCCGCCGCCACGCGGCCCACCAGCGGCAAGACCAGTTGTTCGAGGCCTGGCAGGGGCAGGTTGAAGGGCAGAACATTACCGCTGGCGCTCGAGGATTCGCCGCCGCGCTTGCGTGTTTCATTGACGGTACGCAGCGTGCCGGCCTTGAGCCGGATGCCGCGAGATGTACCGCCGACCAGTTCGATCACGCCCTTGCGTGCCAGGGCCTGCAGATGCTCTTCTGCGGCGTTGGCCGAACGGAACCCCAGTTCGCTGGCGATCTCCGCTCGCGTGGGCGGGGCGCCTGTGCGGGCGATCGCGCGCTGGATCAACTCAAAGATTTCCTGCTGGCGAGGTGTGAGTTTGGGTTTATCGTTCGACATCGCGGTGGCTGACGCTGTTGGGGTTGTTGGCTGTCATTTTATACAGGGCTGTTGGTTTGTCCAGTACTTTTGTGAAAACGCTTGAGGTGGCATGCAAGAGGTGGTGAAAAGCGTTGTGATTCTGGGAACGGGCGGAACCATCGCCGGAACGGGGCCTGACCCCGAACGCAGCTGGCAATACCGCGCCGCGCAGTTGACAGTGTCGCAATTGGTGGCCGCCGTGCCTGAGTTCGCCGGGTTGCCGCTGGAAGCCGAGCAGGTGGCACAGATCGACAGCAAGGACATGAGCTGGTCCGTGTGGCAGGCGCTGGGCCAGTCCCTGAAGGCGCACTTGGCCCGCGACGACGTGGCCGGTGTAGTGATCACGCACGGTACGGACACGCTCGAAGAAACCGCCTACCTGTTGCACCGTCTGGTGGACGGCCGCAAGCCCGTGGTCCTGACCGCCGCCATGCGCCCGGCCACGGCGCGCGACGCTGACGGGCCAGGCAATTTACGCGACGCCGTGCGCGTGGTGCTGGAGGCGGCGCGTCGCGGGGTGGGCGGCGTGGTGGCCGTGTTGCATGGTCGCATCTGGGCGGGGGCGCAGGTCCGCAAGGCCCACTCGTGTGCGCTGGATGCCTTCGACGCAGGCGGGCGCGCCCCTCTTGCGCAGCTCGATGAGGCCGGGCAATGGCACGAGGCCGCGCTTGAATGGCCTGCCAGTGGTCACGCCGGTTGGGAAGTGCTCAACAGTCCGCCACCTCGCGTGGAGATCATCCACAGCCATGCCGATGCAGATGGCTGGATGGTGAAGGCGGTCTTGGCTTACGGGCGGCAGCATGGGCCTCTCAAGGGCCTGGTGCTGGCGGGATCCGGGCATGGCACCTTGCACCAGGGCTTGGAAGCGGCGCTGGTGCAAGCGACATCGATGGGGGTCACGGTCTGGCGGGCCTCACGCGTGGCGCGTGGTGGCGTCAGTCGTCGAGAGGGGGATGCATTCGAGGCGTGCGGCGAGTTGACGCCTGCTCAGGCCCGGGTGGCCCTCATGCTGTATTTGTCAGGGGTGTGAGCAAGCACAGGGGCGGGAAGACAGTCGGGAATACAAGCACGAGCCTTGGCCGCGGTGGCCGACTGACCAGGTCAGGCTGTTCTCCCTCCGGTGACAGGTGCGAGCCTGTTAACCGGTTCAGGATGGATTGTGCAAGCCCAATGTGAAAGCGCTGTGACAACTCAGGGCTTGATCCGGATCACGATCGGGTCGCTGCCTGCCTTGAATGGCTGCTCGATGCCCGCTGAGGTTTCGCCCATGGCGGGCAGCCACACGCGGACACGGTGTTCGCCTGGGGGGATGTCGATGGACACGGCCCCGTTGGCATCCGTGACGCCAAAGTAGGGCGTGTCCACCACATGGATGTAGCCCAGCATGCGATCGTGGATATTGCAGCCCAGTGTCGCCGTCCCGGGCTTGTCGAAGACCACGGGCGCGGCGGGTGTGCCGGCGTAAAGCTTGATCTCGAAGGGCTTCGTGGGTGAGAAGGAGTACACGTGGTGTCTCACCGTGTCGAAGTTCGGGAAGTTCACCGCACTGCCTGTCTGGATCACGCGCAAGCGTGGAACGAACGCCTTGTCTTTCTGTGCCATGTCCGCCACCGTGCCTGGTGTCGCCTGGGCCCGAGCGCCCTTGACCAGCACGATCACGGCGGCACCTGGCAGTGCCTGGCCGCTGTCGTTTTGAAGCTGGAACGGTTGTGGCGCAGCCCAGGTGCTCAAGGGGGCGAGCAGGGTGGCCAGGCTCAGGCCCGCCTGCCTCAGGCGCAACCCACTCCAGTGGCGGCGATCCAGCATGAGAAGCTCCCAGGTCAGTACTTGACGATGTCCCGGCGGGTGGGGGCCAGCCTGCGCAGCAGCTCGTTCTTGGCACCCTCAGGCACGCCGGCACGATCGAGCTCCTCGCGCATCACCGACACCATGATGTCGAATTCGGCACCCGAGATATTGGATTTGGCGTGCGAGTTCGCCATGGTCTCGCCCTCGTAGGTGCAGGGGCCGTCGGCAACCTTGCAGACATAGGCTGCGACGCTCTTTTTCAAGAACGGCATCTTGATGCCATCAAAGGATCGCTTGGTTCGCGGGTCGCTGGAGACCCTGTCGAGCGTGCGGTCGGTCACCGCCTCGATCTTGGCGACACCACCGAGTTGCTGGTAGAGCGGCGCTTGGGGCTGCATCGTGGTGCAGGCCATCAACGCCGCCAGTGCCCAACTCAAGGTGACACCACCGACGGCCAACTGGATGTGCCGGCGTCGCTCGGTGCTCAATTGGCCCCACGCTGCAAACGGACTTGGAAGAGGCATGACGAATCCAGTGTTGATTGAGCTTTTGCTGAAAAATCCCGCAATGAGCGGGCTGGCGTTCACATGTTGACGCATCCGGACGATATCCATCTCCGTATTTGGCCGCATAGTTCCCGCCAAAAAGACACCACCGAAAGCTGCCATGACCTCAAAAAGCCCTGTTATTCACGGATCAGCTGTTCAAGCGCGTCGCCTGTCGCATCATGGTTTGGGGTTGAAGTTGGCTTGGCTGGGGCTGGCGGCCGTTGCCGCATGCATGGCCCCCAAGGCCCACGCTGGCGACCGCCTGCTGGGTACCTGGGGTGTCAGCGAGGTGGATGGCGCCGGCGGTGGGGGGCTGACGCCTTGGGCGACCATCACCGGAACAGGCAGCAGCAACCAGGTGGGCGGCTCGGCCTTTGTCACGAACTTGAAGACGCAGGATGGCTACGACCTCCGGATTGGTGGCGCAGCCGTCGGCATCAAGGACAGCGTCGAGCTGTCCATGGCGCGCTGGTCTTTCAAGCTGGGGGACGTGGTGCCCGGCAAGTCCATCGAGATGGATGTCATGGGCGCCAAGTTCAAGGTCGCGGGTGATGCCGTGTACGACCAGGACAAGGTCCTGCCGCAGATTGCCGTGGGCGCACAGTTCAAGCAGGTGCACGATGGTGCGCTGGCCAAGTCGCTGGGGGCCACCAGCACCAGCGACATCGACGTGTACGCCACGGCCACCAAACTGTGGTTGGGTGGCCTGGTGGGCCGCAATGTGCTGGCATCGGGCACCGCGCGCCTGACAAGGGCCAATCAATTCGGCTTGCTGGGTTTCGGTGGCACCGGTCATGAGCGTCACAAGCTGCAGCTGGAAGGCAGCCTGGGCGTGATGCTGCGCGACGACCTGGTGCTGGGAGCCGAGTACCGCATGAAGCCCAACAACCTGGAGGCCGGTGGGGCCGCCTTGCGAGAAGAGGACGCGTGGGACGTGTTCCTTGCCTGGTTCCCCTGCCGTGGTGGCAGCCTGACCCTGGCGTGGGTCAACCTGGGCAACATCGTCGGCAAGGAAGATCAGCAGGGGCTGTACCTCTCCGCGCAGGCCTCGTTCTGAGCGCGCGCCGGCCAATGCCTTGGCCTAGCGGCCCCCGGTCACGTCGAGGATGGCGCCTGCGGTGTAACTGGCCTTGTCGGACAACAGCCAGACGATGGCTTCGGCCACTTCTTCCGGTCTGGCTGCGCGGCCCATCGGCAGGCTGGGGCCCAGACGCGTCGCGCGATCGGGCTCGCCACCCGTGGCGTGGATGCCGGTGTCGGTGATGCCCGGGCGCACCGCCACGACGCGCACACCCTCTGGGGCGACTTCCTTGGACAAGCCATTGGTCAAGACGTCGATCGCCCCCTTGCTGGCCGCGTAGTCCACGTACAGGTTGGGCGAGCCGGTCCGCACGGCACTGCTGGACACGTTGACGATGACGCCGCCTCGGCCTCCCAGCCGGGTCGACATGCGCTTGACGGCTTCACGGGCACACAACAGCGGGCCCAGCACGTTGACATTGAGCATGCGTTGCATGCGTGCCGCAGACATGTCCGCCAAAGGTGCAGTTTTGTCCACGATGCCAGCGTTGTTCACCAATCCTGTTAAGGGCGGCAGAGATTTGTCCGCAATGGCAAACAGATTCAGCACCTGGGCTTCATCCGAGACGTCAGCTTGCGCGATGATGGCGGATGGAGCCCCCAGCTGCCGGCATTCTTCGGCCACGGCTTGGGCCGCGTCTGCCTGGTGGGCGTAATGGATCAGCAGGGCGTGGCCCTGGCGCGCCAGCAGCCGGGCGGTGGCGGCGCCGATGCCTTGGCTGGCGCCGGTGATGAGGGTGACCGGTTTCATGTCATGACTTTACATTCCTTTAACCGCGTGGAAATTCGGCCTGTACATGCCACGAGGACACTGGTGCAATGAACACGATGAGCAAGAAGAAGTGGTGGTCCGGCTGGCGGCTGGCAACGGGTGTGGTGGTGCTGGCTTTGGCAGGGTGGGGCGTCAAGCATTTCTTTTTTTCCCCGCCTGCCGCGCCACAGGTGATCACGGCCAAGGTGGCCTACGACGATATTGAGGACACCGTGCTGGCCAGCGGCACGATTCAGGCCAAGAAGGAAGTCAGCGTGGGGGCGCAGGTCTCCGGGCAGATCAAACGCTTGTACGTGGACCTGGGAGACCGGGTCAAAAAAGGCCAACTGGTGGCGGAGATTGATTCCACCACGCAGACCAACACCTTGCGCAATGCCGAAGCCCAGGTGGCCTTGCTGACCGCCCAGCGTCGCGCCAAGGTGGCCTTGCAGAAACAGGCCGAGCTGACTTTCAAGCGCAAGCAGGAACTCGCCAGGCTGGACGCGGGTTCCAAGGCCGATCTTGAAGACGCGGAAGCGGCCCTCGCCACCACCACGGCCGACATCGGCGCATTGGATGCGCAGATCAAACAAGCCAACATCGCCGTGGACACGGCACGGGTCAACCTGGGTTACACACGCATCCTGGCGCCGATTGACGGGGTGGTGATCGCGGTGATCGCCGAGGAAGGGCGCACGGTCAACGCCATCCAGTCGGCGCCGTCCATCATCAAACTGGCCAAGCTGGATCAGGTGCAGATCAAGGCGCAGATCTCGGAGGCCGACGTGGTGCGGGTCAAGCCCGGCATGCCCGCATACTTCACGATCCTGGGCGAGCCGATGCACCGCTACGAGGCCACTTTGCGGGCGGTCGAGCCCGTGCCCGAATCCAGCCAGACCGACGCCAAGGTGACGGCTTCCACCTCGACGACCACGGCCATCTACTACAACGGCCTGTTTGACGTGCCCAACCCGGATGGCAAGCTGCGTGTGCTGATGACGGCACAGGTGAACATCGTGCTGACCAAGGCAGACCATGCGCTGGTGATCCCCGCCTCGGCGCTGGGCAAGCGTGACCGCAAGACCAAGACCTACTCCGTCAACGTGCTGGAAGAAAGCCAGGGCGTCAAGAAGGTGGTCGAGCGGCAGGTGAAGATCGGCCTGAACAACCGCGTGCAGGCGCAGGTGCTGGAGGGGCTCAAGGAAGGTGATCTGGTCGTGGTGGGCGAGGCCACGGGCGGCGGTTCTTCGGCTGGCACCCGCCGGCCGCCTGGGATGTTCTGATCACCATGATGAATGCCAAGGCATCACCGGCACTGCTGGAGGTCGAGGATCTGTGGCGCGAGTACCCCTCGGGCGAAGGCTCCGTGGCCGTGCTCAAGGGCATCAGCTTGCGCATCCAGGCGGGCGAAATGGTGGCCATCATCGGCGCCTCAGGCTCGGGCAAATCCACCTTGATGAACATCCTGGGCTGCCTGGACCGGCCAACCCGAGGCAGCTACAAGGTTGCGGGCCAGCCCACGGCCGAGCTGGAGCCCGACGAGCTGGCGCGCTTGCGGCGCGAGCACTTCGGCTTCATCTTTCAGCGTTATCACCTGATGGGGGACCTGACGGCAGCGGGCAACGTCGAGATCCCCGCCATTTACGCGGGGCATGGCCCGGCCGAGCGCCATGCGCGTGCGGCGGCCTTGCTGGGCCGCCTGGGCCTGGCCGAACGGGTGCGCAACCGGCCCGGGCAGCTGTCCGGCGGCCAGCAGCAGCGGGTCAGCATCGCGCGCGCCTTGATGAATGGCGGTGATGTCATCCTGGCCGACGAGCCCACCGGTGCGTTGGACAGCGTCAGTGGCGAGGAGGTCATGCGCATCCTGCAGGAGTTGCATGCCGATGGGCACACGGTGATCATCGTGACCCACGACCCCAAGGTGGCGCAGCATGCGCAGCGCATCATCGAGGTGGCCGATGGCGAAATCATCTCGGACAAGCAGCAGGATGGCGACCGCCCTGCGCAGGTGCCCAAACGCGAAGCGGGGGCGCCGCCACCGCATCCCTGGCGCGCCAACTGGGACCGCTTCACCGAGGCCTTCACCATGGCCTTGCGTGCCATGGCCGGGCATCGCTTGCGAACCTTGCTGACGATGCTGGGCATCATCATCGGCATTGCCTCCGTGGTGTCGATGGTGGCCCTGGGCGAGGGGTCGCGGCAGCGCGTGCTCAAGGACATCTCGGCCATGGGCACCAACACCATCGACATCTTCCCGGGCAAGAATTTCGGCGACCGGCAGGCGACGCGCATCCGCACGCTGGTGCCGGCGGACGCCGATGCCTTGGCACAGCTCAGTTACGTCGACAGCGTCACCCCGACGGTGAGCACCAGCGTGACCTTGCGAAGGGGCAACATCGAGTCCACCGCCAACATCACCGGGGTGGGTGAAGACTTCTTCCGGGTCAAGGGCTACACCATGGCGCAGGGGCAGGCCTTCGATGCCGACAGCGTGCGCCGCCAGACCCAGGAGGCGGTGATCGACCCCAACACGCAGAAGGCGCTGTTCCCCAATGGCGAGAACCCGGTCGGGCAGGTGATCTTCCTGGGCGCCGTGCCCGTGCGCATCGTGGGGGTGACCTCGCCTCAGGAAAGCGGCTTCATGATCTCGGACAACCTCAACGTCTGGGTGCCGTACACCACGGCCATGCGGCGCCTGCTCGGGGTGCGCTGGCTGCGCAACATCACGGTGCGCATCAGCGATGACGTGCCATCGGCCGCAGCGGAACAAGGCATCACCAAGCTGATCACGCAGCGCCACGGGACGCAGGATTTCTTCGTGCGCAACAGCGACAGCATCCGCCAGACCATCGAGAGCACCACGCAGACCATGACGCTGCTGATCTCGTCGATCGCGGTGATCTCGCTGATCGTGGGTGGCATCGGCGTGATGAACATCATGCTGGTGTCGGTCACCGAGCGCACGCAGGAGATCGGTGTGCGCATGGCAGTGGGGGCGCGGCAGAGCGACATCCTGCGTCAGTTCCTGATCGAAGCGGTGCTGGTGTGCCTGATCGGCGGCATCCTGGGGATCGCGCTGGCGCTGGGCATCGGCCTGCTCTTTGACAAGGTAGGAGGCGGCAGCTTCAGCATGGTCTATTCCGTGAGCTCGATCGTGGCGGCCTTCGGGGTGTCGTCCCTGATCGGAGTGGTGTTTGGCTTCCTGCCTGCGCGCAACGCGGCGCGGCTGGACCCGGTGGACGCCTTGTCGCGTCAATAGAGTGAGGCCTTGATGCCGAAAGAAGAGTTGAGTGTGTGTGAGGGGCTCCAGCCAGCAAGCGGCTTCGGCGTGCGATGTACAGCCCTGGCCGTGGCGATGGCACTGATGGGCGGCTGCGCGTCCAACACGGCCTACCAACGGCCTGATGTGCGGGTGCCTGAGGGCTGGCAGCAAGCCGAGGCTGGGCGCGGTGCGGGCCTCGCGCCATGGTGGCAGGGCATGAATGACCCGACGCTGACGCGCTTGATCCAGGATGCGCTGGCGCGCAACAACAACCTGGCCCAGGCTGCCATCAAGGTGCGTCGGGCGCAGCTGGTGGCAGGGCAGGCGGCCAGCGACCAGTTGCCGTCCCTGAGTGTCAAGGGAAGCAGCACCGCTTCGCGCCTGCTGGATGGCGGGCCGACCACTCGCCTGAGTTCGGTGACGGCTGGCGTGAGCTGGGAAGTGGACTTGTGGGGGCGGCTTGCTTCGCAGCGCCAGGCTGCCGACTGGGAGGCGCAGGCCACCGAGCAGGATCGGCAGGCAGCCGCCATGTCGCTGGTGGGAACGGTGGCCAACCTCTACTGGCAAGTGGCTTACCTGAACCAGCGCGTGGCCGCCAGCGAGCAGAGCATCGACTACGCCCGCCAGACACTCAAGCTGGTTGACGCCCAGTACAAGGTCGGCGCGGCCTCGGGCCTGGAAGTGGCTCAGGCCACGCAGGCTTTGGCCGCGCAAGAAGCCAGCCACACGCAGTGGCTGCAGCAGCGCGTTCAGGCGCGTAACGCCCTGGCGGTGTTGTTTGACGGGCCTCCCTCCGTGGCGATGCCGGAGTCCATGCGCTTGCCCGAGGGCAGCTTGCCGGAGGTTCAGCCCGATGCGCCGGCTTCCTTGTTGGCCCGGCGCCCGGATCTGCAGGCCTCGGAGATGCGTTTGCGCAAGGCACTGGCCGCGGTGGATGCCACCCGGTCGAGCTTCTACCCGAGCTTGTCGCTCACAGGCAGCGTGGGTGGCAGCAGCGCGGCCTTGTCGAATGTGCTGAACGACCCGGTGGGCAGGCTGGGTGCAGGTCTCGTGCTGCCCTTTGTGCAATGGCGCGACATGCAGCGCAGCGTCGACATCTCGCA
>JACPOH010000239.1 GCA_016185075.1 Aquabacterium sp.
CACGTTTTCGCCAGGCTTGAAGGCCTCGACGCCGGCCGGCGGTAGCTTGTGGACGATGCGATGCAGGTCATCAAGCCAGTTGAGCGCACCACGGAACAGGTTCATGCCGTGTTCGTCCTGGGTGGCCTTGACCACATCCGGGTTCATCCAGGGCACGTTGGACGGTGAGAACACGTCCATCCACTGGCGGGCGGCAAAGGTGGCGATGTTTTCGTGCTTGTGGCTCACACCGGGCACGTCGCGTGTGGCACGGTCCCAGGCACGCTCCATGACCTGAAAGGTCTGGGCATACAGGTTGTAGGGCCAGTGCTGCCACGCGGCAGACGCAAAGCGTGGGTCCGTGCAGCAGTTGGTGCTTTGTCGGCCGGGCTGGATGAGGTTGGCCGCAGCCTCTTGTGCATCCTCCAGCGTCGATTTGATGACATCCAGCTGCTTGCCCGGCGAGATGGCCAGATGGGACAGCCAGTCCAGATACACCAGCATGCTGTGGATGTGCGAGACACCGCCCATCATCTGCCCCATCTTGCCTTGAGTATGGCGGTCGATCTTGTGGATCAGGTCCTGCCATTGTTCGGCCGGTGTGGGGGTAACCGGGGTCTGCACCTGGATTTGATTGCTCATTTGGGTCACCTCATTTGTCATTGCGTCAGCCTTGTCTGGCCAGCATGGAGCGAAACCTTGTCAGGGCGATGAAAAGAAACAGCGCGCCGGCAGCCGCCACGGCGAGCAATTGTGGCCAGACGATGTCCAGCCCAGCGCCACGGTACAGCACGGCCTGCGTCATCTTGACGAACTGCGTGGTCGGCGAGATCTGAACGATACGCTGGATCAGGGCCGGCATGCTCTCGACCGGCGTGGCCGCTCCCGACAGCAGATACAGCACCACATACACCGGCGCGGCCAACAACCCGAATTGCGGCATGGAGGACGCCAGCGTGGCCAGCAGGATGCCCAGGGCCGTGACGGCAAACAGGTACAGGGCCGTCCCCGTGAGAAAGAGCGGGACCGAGCCAGGCAAGGGCACATGCAGCCATTCATGCACCACCAGCCACAAGGACAGGCCGACGGCCAGCAGGATCACGCCACCATTGGCCAGGATCTTCGCCATGGCGATCTCGCTGGGGCGCACAGGCATCACCAGCAAATGCTCGATGGTGCCGTGTTCGCGTTCGCGGATCACGGCCGCCCCTACCAGGATGATGGCCAGCACGGTCACATTGGTGACGATCTGCATGACCGAGGTGAACCAGTGCGACTGGTTGTTCGGGTTGAACAGCACGTGCATCACCGGTGGCGCCGGCAGCAGGGCGTCGATGCCTTGCTGGTGAAAGAAGTCCAGCAGTTCCTTGTAGAAGATCTGGTTGAGGTAGACGACGCCCAGGCCAGCCTGCGTCATGGCCGTGGCGTCCACCGTGACCTGAACGCTTGGGGCGCGGCGAGCCAGCACATCCGCCTCGAAACGCGGCGGGATGTCGATCACGAAGATCACCTCGCTGCTGTCGAGTGCCGGACCGGCCTGCTGGTGGGTGATGTCGCGCGGCGGCTTGAAGTAGGGTGGGCGAATGGCATCGCGCAGGCGGCGTGACAGGGCCGAGTTGTCGCTGTCGATGATGCCCACCGAGGCATTGGCGACCTCTGCCTTGACGCCCTTGGCCGTGCTGTAGATGGCCACGGTGAAGGCGAAGATGATCAGGGCCATCAGGGGCACGTCGCCAAACAGGCTGCGCAGCTCCTTGTTCGCCAGGCGGGCCACGTTGCGGCTCCACTGCCAGATGGGCTTCCACATGGCCTCAACCCTCCTGCTTTCGGACCAGCACGCGAGCGAGCCCCAGGTACAGCAGGCCAAAGCCCACCAGTGCCGCGTACATGGGCAGGAAGCTGGCGAACCCCAGGCCCTTGGTGAAGGCACCCAGGCTGATCAGCTGGAACCACGAGGCCGGGAAGCCTTTGCCCACCCACAAGGCCGAGCCGGTCAAGGTGGATACCGGGTAGAGCAGGCCCGAGAAGTTGACGGACGGGATCAGGCAGATGATGGCCGAGGCAAACGAGGCGGCCACCTGGGTCTGCAGAAAGGCCGAGATCAACAGGCCGAGCGCGGTGGTGGCGAACACGAAGGTCAGGGCACCCAGTGCCAGTGCGAAGAAATCGCCTTTGAGCGGCACCTGCAGCAGCACGATGCTGAGAAAGACCAGCGTCAGGAAGCTGGCCATGGCCAGCGCGACATAAGGCAGCTGCTTGCCCACCAGAAACTGGCCCACGCTGGCGGGCGAAGCATACAGGTTGATGATCGACCCCATCTCCTTTTCACGCACCACCCCCAGGGCCGTCAGCATGGCGGGGATGATGATCAGGCACAGCATCAGCAAGCCGGGCGTGGAGGCATAAATGCTGCGGAACTCCTGGTTGTACGAAAAACGGGGTTCCAAACTGGCTGGCAGGGTGGGCGGCATCAGCCCTGGCTGTTCCCTGGCAAAGCGCATGGCGTGTTCCAGCACGATGCCGGTGGCGTAGCCGCGGATGTTTTCCGCCTTGAAGGGGCTGGCGCCATCGATGTAGAACGCAACCTCCGGTCGAC
>JACPOH010000399.1 GCA_016185075.1 Aquabacterium sp.
GGTGGCCGTGCAGGACGCGCTGGACGCGCAAGGCAAGGCCACCTTGATGATCATGCAAGTGCACGACGAACTGGTGTTCGAGGTGCCGCAAGACGAACTGGATTGGGTCAAGGCCGAGGTGCCGCGCCTGATGGCCTCGGTGGCGTCTTTGCGGGTGCCGCTGCTGGCCGAAGTGGGGGCAGGGCCGAATTGGGAGGCTGCGCACTAGCCGCGCGCAGCGTGGGAGGCCGCGCACCAGCCGCGCGCAGCGTGGTCAGCTGCACACTGACACACAACTGTCATCATCCTGAAGGGCTTGGCGTTCTAAACTCAAAGCCCCGCGCTTTGTCTGGCGCGATCCGGTTTGATTGCAAAGGAAGTCTTGTCAGGTGTCGACCGCCCCGCGTTTGAAATTGCTGAGCCGCGAACAGGCCATTCTGGAATTCAACCGCCGGGTGCTGGCGCAAGCACTGCGTGAGGATGTGCCCCTGCTGGAGCGCCTGCGCTACATCTGCATCGTGTCTTCCAACCTCGATGAATTCTTCGAGGTCCGCTTTGCCGACGTCCTGGAAGCCTCGCGCACCCGTGGCACCGGCATTGACCCGCAGTACCTTGCCGATGTCGCCAAAGAGGCCCATCAACTGGTAGACGACCAGTACCAGATCTTCAATGATGTCGTTGGCCCCGCCTTGCGCGAGGCCGGCATCCACATCCTCAACCACGCGCACCGCAATGAGGCGCAGCGCGCCTGGGTGGCCGATTTCTTCCACCGCCAGGTTCGCCCGCTGCTGGTGCCCATCGGGCTGGATCCTTCTCACCCCTTCCCACAGGTCGCCAACAAGACGCTCAACTTCATCGTGCGCCTGGGCGGGCGTGATGCCTTCGGGCGCGACAATGACATCGCCATCGTGCGCATCCCGCGCGTGCTGCCGCGGGTGATCAAATTGCCGCCCGAGATCTCCGATGGCAAACAGTGCTTCGTGCTGCTGTCCAGCGTGATCCGCTCCCACCTGGGCGAACTGTTCGCCGGCCGCGAGATGAAGGCCTTCTCGCAGTTCCGCCTCACGCGGGATTCCGACATCGACGTGGACGAAGACGATGTCACCGACCTGCGCCAGGCTTTGCGCTCCAAGATGAGCACACGGCAGTTCGGCCAGTCGGTGCGGCTGGAGGTGGTGTTCAACTGCCCCAAGGATCTGTCCGACTTCCTGCTGGAGCAGTTCGGCCTGGACGAGCAGGCGCTCTACCAGGTCAACGGCCCGGTCAACCTGGTTCGCCTCACGCAGCTGATAGACCAGGCCGATGCCGATGCCCTGCGCTTCCCCAGTTACCAGGCCGGCTGGCCCCAGACCCTGCCGCAAGCGGGCATGTTCGAGCACCTGCGCCACCAGGATTGCCTGCTGCACCACCCCTTCGAGTCCTTCGACGCGGTCGTCGCCTTCCTGCGCGAGGCCGTGTACGACCCGGATGTGCTGGCCATCAAGCAGACCATCTACCGCACCGGCAGCGAGTCGGTGCTGATGGACCTGCTGCTGGAAGCCGTGCGACGTGGCAAGGAAGTGCTGGCTGTGGTGGAGTTGAAGGCCCGCTTCGACGAAGAGGCCAACATCAACTGGGCGGAGCGCCTCGAAGCCCTGGGCGCCCAGGTGGTGTACGGCATCGTGGGCCTCAAGACCCACGCCAAGATGATGCTGGTGACGCGTCGCGAGGGCAACCGGCTGCGGCGCTATGCCCACCTGTCCACGGGCAACTACAACCCCAAGACGGCACGCCTGTACACCGATGTGGGCTACCTCACCAGCAATGCCGAACTCACGGCGGACGTGGACATGGTGTTCCAGCAACTCTCCAGCCTGACGCACCAGAAATCCACCCGGCACCTGCTGCTGGCGCCGTTCAGCATGCAGTCGCACCTGATCCGCACCATCAAGCGCGTGGCGGAAGCCGCCCAGGCCGGCAAGCCCGCGCGCATCGTGCTCAAGCTCAACTCCCTGACCGACGAGCCGCTGATTGCGGCCTTGCTGGAGGCAGGCCAGGCGGGCGTCAGCATCGACCTCATCGTGCGCGGGGCCTGCGTGCTGCCGCCCGGCGTGCCAGGGCTGTCCGAGAACATCCGCGTGCGTTCCATCGTGGGGCGCATGCTGGAGCACACCCGCGTGCTGTACTTCCGCTGGGGGGACACCGATGCCGACGAGGTGCTCTACCTGTCGAGCGCCGACTGGATGAACCGCAACATGACGCGCCGCATCGAGGCAGCCTGGCCCGTGAGGGATGCGGCCTTGCGCCAACGCGTGATCGACGAGTGCCTGGTACCGTATCTGCTGGACCACCGGGATGCGTGGCGCCAGCTTGGTGACGGCCGCTACGAACGCGTCTCCCAGGACGGCGTCAGCGCACAGCAAGCCTTGATGGCCCGTTTTCGCGCGCCGCTCTGAATTGTCATCACCCTGACCTGATGGCCGATCACGCTGTCAGGACATGACAAAGCCGAGGAGGGCACATGAGGAGTTCCACAGCATGGATCTGATCTTGTGGCGACATGCGCAGGCGCACGCCTTGCCTTTGGAAGAGGCCCTGCAGGCCCGCGCCGAAGCTGGCGATGACATCACCGTGCACATCGACCTGGCGCAGGATCTGGCGCGCACGCTGACGCCCAAGGGCGAGCGGCAGGCCGAGCGCATGGCGCACTGGCTCAACCAGCGTCTGCCGGACACCATCCGGGTGCTGGTCAGCCCCGCCCAGCGCACGCAGCAGACCGCCCTGGCCTTGGGGCGTTCGTTCAAGACCGTGAAAGCCATCAACCCGCAAGCCAGCGTGGACGACCTGCTGGAGGCAGCCCGCTGGCCTCGGGGCGGTGGAGCCGTCTTGCTGGTCGGGCACCAGCCCACGCTGGGCATGCTCGCGGCGCGTCTCATGACGGGGCAGGATCTGGCCTGGTCCATTCGCAAGGGCGCGGTCTGGTGGCTGCGCAGCCGCGAGCGAGACGGCCAGACGAGCGTGACGCTGCACGCCGTCCAGTCGCCCGACTTTCTTTGAATTGCCTGGCCGCTTGGCGTGTCTTGACAGCTTGTCCGACCACGCTGCGGGCGGATGGGGCCTGATCACGGGATAATGGCGGCATGAGCCTGTTGCCCTCCGCCGACCCTTTGGTTGACACCGCCGCCGCGTCCACCGTGCCCAGCGCCCTGGCGAACGCGCACTTCCGTCATCCGCTTCGCATTTACTGGGAAGACACCGATGCCGGTGGCATTGTGTTCTACGGTAATTACCTCCGGTTCATGGAGCGCGCCCGCACCGAGTGGCTGTCCTCCCTGGGCTTCGAGCAAGAGGGCATGCGCCACTCGGGCGAGGGCATGTTCGTGGTGGCCGATACGCAGATGCGTTTCATCAGGCCAGCCCGCCTGGACGACCGCCTGACGGTGACGGTCACCGTGATCCAGGTCGGGCGCAGCAGCGTGACCTTCGCGCAGGATGTCTGGCGAGGTGACACCTTGCTGACGCAGGGGCAGGTCCGCATCGGTTGGGTGCAGACCCAGCCCGGGCAAGCCGACCTCAAGCCTGGTCGCATCCCTGAGCGCATCTTGTCCGTTCTGCCTGCACCGATCCCAACCTCTGGAGCTTGAAAGCCATGAACCAAGACTTGTCCATCGTCGCCTTGGTGCTGCATGCCAGTGCGGTGGTGCAGATCGTGCTGGCTCTGTTGTTGGCGGTCTCGTTGGCCAGTTGGAGCGTGATCTTCAGCAAACTGATCGGCCTCAAGCGTGTGCGCGCCGACAACGACGAGTTCGACCGCGAATTCTGGGCCGGGCGCACCTTGCAGGAGCTGTACCAGGATGCCCAGCGCGGCGACGGGCCGCCCTCGCCGCAAGAGCGCATCTTTGCCGCCGGCATGCGCGAGTTCATGAAGCTGCGCGAACGCCGCGTGGCCGATGTCCCCACCTTGCTCGATGGCGCCCGTCGCGCCATGCGCGCCAGCTTCCAGCGTGAGATGGACGTGATCGAGGCGCGCCTGGACTTCCTGGGTTCGGTGGGTTCGGTCTCGCCCTACATCGGCCTGTTCGGCACGGTGTGGGGCATCATGCACGCGTTCACCGGCCTGTCCAACATGCAGCAGGTCACGCTGGCCACTGTGGCACCTGGTATTGCCGAAGCACTCGTGGCCACGGCCATCGGCCTGTTTGCGGCCATCCCGGCCGTGCTGGCCTACAACCGCCTGGCGCGCGACATCGACCGCATCGCCATCCAGATGGAGTCCTTCATGGAAGAGTTCTCCAACATCCTGGCGCGCAATGCAGCACCGGCCAACCCGGCTGATGCGGGTCGTGCTGCACCTCAGGGGCGCTGACCGTGGCCGAGCTCAATGCCCGTGGCGGGCGCCGTGGCCGACGCACCCGCAACGAGATCAACATGGTCCCGTTCATCGACGTGATGCTGGTGCTGCTGATCATCTTCATGGTGAGCGCGCCGCTGCTGCCCACGGGCGTGGTCGATCTGCCCAGCATCGGCAAGGCCCGCAAGGCGCCCGAGAAGGTGGTCGAGGTGGTGCTGGAGGACGCCGACCGTGTCCGCCTGCGCGTTGACCGCAAGGACGTCGACACCCTGGCGCTCAGCGAACTGGCGGCACGCATCAAGCCCTTGCAGGACGAGGCCGCCGGTGGCGCCAGCGCCGTGCCGGTGATCATCAGCGCCCGCAAGGACGTGCGTTACGAGTCCGTCGTTCACGTGATGGACGTGCTGCAGAAGGCCGGCATCGCGCGCGTGGGCCTGTCGGTGCGCACGACCGGAGGCTGAGGCCTTGAACGCCCACATCGTCCACCCAGGAGCTGGCCCCGATCTGCGCCCGCGCACGGCGGATGGCTGGACCTCGGGCGTGGCCATGGCAGTTGGCGTTCACCTGATGCTGGTGGCGGCACTGGCCTTTGGTGTGCACTGGAAGATGAGCCCCCCCGAGGTGGTCGAGGCGGAAGTCTGGTCCGACATCCCGCGGGCAGCGGTACCCGAAGCCGCCGAGCCGCCTCCACCGCAGGTCGTGCAGCCTGCAGAGAAGCCGCCAGAGACGCCGCCTGAGCCCGTCAAGGCGGCCGAGCCCGAGCCTCCGCCGCCGCAGCCGATCCCGGATGTGGTGGTGGACCGCACGCCGCCCAAGAAAGAACCCAAGAAGCGCAAGCCCAAGGAGCCCGTCGAGGTGTTCGAAACCGAGCCACCCAAGCCGGTGAAGAAGCCTGAGAAGCTGCCCCCCAAGAAGCCCGTCGAGACAAAGCCTGCGCCCAAACCGGAGCCCAAGCCCGTCACGTCCAAGGTGAGCAGTGCGGAGAGCAGCGCCAAGGCCGCCGCCGAACGCGAGGCCATCCGCAAGGCCAAGCTGCAGGAGATGATGTCCGAGCTCGGTTCATTGGGTACACCCAGCCGATCGGCCGGCCCGAGCGCGGCCTATGGCGGCCGCATCAAGGCGCGCATCAAGCCGAACATCGTGTTCACCGACAACGTCAGCGGCAACCCGCTGGCGGTGGTCGAGGTGCGTTGTGGCCCTGATGGCCGCATCCTGTCGACCAAGTTCATCGAACGATCCGGCCTGGCTTCGTGGGACGAGGCCGTGATGCGCGCGCTGGAACGCACCGAGGTGCTGCCCGCCGATGAAACCGGTCGCGTGCCACCGGTCATGCAACTGGAGTTCAGGCCGAAGGACTTCTGATCCTCTCAGACCCGGGAGGCGTTCAGGCGTCGTTTGCCTTGGCGTGCACGCGCCACAGCCAGCCTTGCGACACGGCCTGATGCAGCCAGACGCTGAAGTCGAAGCCCTTGGGGGCCTGGGTGAGTTGAGCGCTCAAGGGCTGGTCGGGCTGCGTGATGAGGGACGCCATCCACCGGGCATCTGCTGAGGGCAAGGCCGCCATCTGCAGCTGCGAAGGGTTGCGCCAGACCACCACGGCCTGCGCCGAAGCGTCTTGCAGCGCAAGCCGTGCGGCTTCTTCATGGGTGTCGACAGGGCCTTGGTGGGCCTGCCACAGCGCCAGCACGGGCCAGCTGGCATCGACAAGCTGCAAACAGGGCTTGAGCGCCATGTACAGCTGCTCGGGCTCGGCTTCGGCCAGCAGATGCAGGCTGGCTGTCTCCAGTTGGGCGTCGGCTGCGCGTTCACAGCGTTGGCGGGCCCATTCCAGCCGGGCGCAGTGGGCCAGCCAAGGCCAGGCTTGCAGCGCCGGGTGACGCGCGATCAGCTCCGGCAAAGCCTCGCCCCATTCGCCCAGATCGCCAGTGCGGGGGGGCGATTCCTGCCACAGTCTGAACGCCAGTGATCGGAGTGCGTCTTCACCCAGCATGGCCTGCAGGGTCGGGAAATGCGCGGCGATCACACGCTGCGCTGTGGCCTGAGCATTGAGCTGGTAGGCACGCAAGCCTGCCGCATCGGTGTGCAGGCGGGCCGCGGTCAGCGCGGGCCAGCACGCTTGGGGCGTATCCCAGGGTGCCGAGGCATCGACCGGCGTGCGGCAGGCCGCCAGCACAGCCTGCTGGCGAGCCAGTTCAGTCGTCCGATTCATGCGCGGCTTCCCCACGGGCTGAGTTCAGGGCCTGGGTGGCCAGCCTGGCCTCGTCCAGCAACACGGCCAGCGGGGGCAGGTCCACATCCCATTCGATCAGGGTGGGCGGCTCGCCCAGGTGGGCCAGGGCCTGTTGGTACACATCCCACACCGTCGGGTGGATGCGCTGGCTGTGGTCGTCGATGACCAGGCGACCGGGCGCCGGCCAGCGAAAGCCTGCAAGGTGGATTTCCCCCACCATGCCCTGCGGAACGGACCAGACGAAGTCCAGCGCCTCGGCGCGCGCCTTCGTCAGGGCCCAGGCAGGATCGGGGTCGACGCCCGGGGCCTGCTCCCAGGCAGCCCGCCGTGCCCGGTTCAGCCCGTTGACCATCAGGTTGTTGAGGTCCAGCAGCAACTGGCAACCCGCGCGACGGCAGGTCTGGACCAGAAACGCCACCTCGGGCAGCACATCGTCCTCGTAGGCCATGTAGGCCGACAGGTTCTCGATCAGGATGGGGCGCTGGAGCCGGTCCTGCACCTGCTGGATATTGGCCACCAGGATGTCTTGGGAGGCGGGGGTGAAGGGCAGGGGCAGCAGATCGCTGGCGTGCACGGCACCAGGCTGCTCTGGCCCCGCCGGCGCGACACGCGCAAAACTTGCATGGTCCGAGACCCGCACGGGGTTGACGCGGGCCACCAGGCGCGCCAGCCGATCCAGGTGGGCGTCGTCGATGCCTGAGGCCGAGCCCAGAGACAGGCCCACCCCATGCAGGCTGATGGGGTAGAGCGCCCGTAACTGGTCCAGTGTCGCCTGGCTTGGGCCCCCTTCGGCAAAGAAGTTCTCGGTGAGCAACTCCAGAAACCCGAGTTCAGGCGGGCGCAGGCGCAGCAAGTCCGGCACGTGCGGGGGCCGCAAGCCGATTCCGACCAGTGACCAGGCGCTGTGCGTCATTGTGCTTCAGCCGCTTACTTGCTGCCAGCCTGGGCCAATGCCGCCTTGGCCTGCTCGGCGTTCATGCCGCCCAGCTTGGCGCAGGTGCCCTTGGCCACCAGCTTCCACTCGGCGGGCGAGTTGTCTGTCTTGGCTTCGCCGGCGCACGAGTGCGTGCCCGAGAGGTTGGCGCAGCTGTTCTGGCCCGCCTTGACGATGCCGTAGCACTTCTCCTTGTCCTTGGCGGCACCTTCTTCGGCGGCGCTGGCGGCCTGGACGGCGCCCACGGCCAGGAGCGAGGCCAGGGCCGAAGACAGCAGTTGACGTTGGTTCATGGTCATTTCCTTGCAGATTGGGTTGTCAAACGCACTCATGGGTTCATGCTTCAAGGTCTTGGTCGTGTGAGCCGTCAAAACCTTACACCCCTGTACGCGGTTGACATCGCGAGCGCACAATTGCACGCTTTTCAAGGCTTTATAGCCGGATCATGATGCGGTCAGTTTCATAGCATGGCAATCAGCCCGGGGTGTCAGTGTCGCATCCTGGATGCAAGGATAGACATGTCTGATAACCCTGAGCGTCCCCTCCGACTTGATGTAGGCCCTCCCGCGCCCGCGCGAGAGCCGGTCGTCGACTTCCAGAATGCGGGGTTTGGCGACACCGTCAACGACGGCCTCGACAGCGCCGCCTTCCGTTGGCCGACGCCGCCCTTCGCCACCTACCCCGCCGCGGGCGTACAGCGTGAGCCTGAGCCTTGCCAGATCGTGGGGCTCAACGGCCGGGTGATGCAGGGGCGTTTGAACTTCTTCGTGCCGACCGAGCACGTCGCTCACATCCAGGTGCCGCCGGCGCGCACCACCATGCCCCTGCGTTTCAGCCAGTTCCGCACGATCCTGCTGACACGCGCGATCGAGCCCAAGCTGGCCGACGCGGGTTTGAGCCTGCATGAAAACGGCGTCCTGGCCGAGCGCCCGGTGACGGACTACCGCGTCCACCTGGTGGCCGGTGGCACGCTCGAAGGCGACACCATCGGGCACGTCGAGAACGAATTCGGTCTGTTCCTGTTCCCGCCCTTGGACGACCGTGGTGCGGTTCACCGCCTGTTTGTGCCCAGCGAGGTCATCGCAGGCGTGGAAATCGGGCCACTCATCGGACAGGCTCTGATCGACTCCCAGGCCGTGAGCCCCGAGGACGTGGAACAGGCGGTCGAAGTGCAGCACACCCTGCGCAACCAGAAGCTGGGTGACATCCTGCTGACGCAGAAGGTGGTGTCGCCCGAGCAACTGATCGCCGCCATCGAGCGGCAAAGCCAGATGCCCATGGTGCGCATTGGCGAGGCCCTGATCGCCTTGGGCCTGATCACCGAAGAACAACTGCAAGACGCCCTCAAGCAGCAAAAGACCGACCGCACTGTGCCCCTGGGCGAGCTGCTGGTGCGACTGGGGATGGTGTCCCGTCAGGATCTGCTCAGCGCTCTGGCGCGCAAGATGGGCTACCCGCTGGTGGACCTCGACCGCTTCCCGGCTGACCCCGACGCCCTCAACAAGGTGCCGTTCAACGTGGCGGCCAAGTTGCTGGTGGCGCCCCTGCTGCTGCGCGACACCACCCTGATCGTGGCGGTGGAGGACCCCAGCAAACGCTCCGTGCTGTCAGAACTGGAGTTCGTCACCCAGTGCAAGATCGTGCCGGTGCTGGCCAACCAGAGCCAGCTGGAGTGGTCCATCCGGGACGCCTACGCCAAGCTGGGGGCCGACGTCACCTCCGTGATGTTCGCGGCGTTCACCGACCCGCCCGAGCTGGAGATGGAGACCGTTGATTCGGGCAAGCTCGTCGAGGATCTGGAGAAAGAAGGGCTGGACAAGGCCTTCCAGGAAGAAGACAAGCCGATCGAGCAAAGCGACAACTCGCTGGTGCGACTGATCAACACGATGATCGTGGAGGCTTATACACAAGGCGTGTCCGACATCCACATCGAGAGCTACCCGGGCCGCGAAAAGATCAAGATCCGCTTTCGCAAGGATGGTGCGCTCTTGCCGTATCTGGAGCTGCCGCACAACTACCGCAGCGCCATGATCGCGCGCATCAAGATCATGTGCGATCTGGACATCTCCGAGCGCCGCAAGCCCCAGGACGGCAAGATCAATTTCGCGCGCTTTGTGCCCCAGTACCGGCTGGAATTGCGCGTGGCCACCATCCCGACCAACAACGGTCTGGAAGACGTGGTGATGCGCATTCTCAGCTCGGCGCGCCCCATGCCGCTCGACAAGATCGGTCTGAGCCCGTACAACCTCACACGCCTGAAAGAGGCGCTGGAGCGGCCTTACGGCATGATTCTGTGCGTGGGCCCCACGGGCTCGGGCAAGACCACCACCCTGCATTCGGCCCTGAGCTTCATCAACGTGCCCGAACGCAAGATCTGGACGGCCGAAGACCCGGTTGAAATCACCCAGCCCGGCCTGCGGCAGGTGCAGGTCAACCCCAAGATCGACTGGACGTTTGCCAAAGCCCTGCGCGCCTTCTTGCGTGCCGACCCGGACGTGATCATGGTGGGCGAAATCCGCGACCATGAAACCGCTGACATGGGGGTGGAGGCCTCCCTCACGGGCCACCTGGTTCTGAGTACCTTGCACACCAACAGTGCACCGGAAACCGTGACCCGCCTGCTGGACATGGGCATGGACCCGTTCAACTTCGCGGACGCCTTGCTCGTCGTGCTGGCGCAGCGCCTGGTGCGTCGGCTGTGCACATCGTGCAAGGTCAGCGAGCCAGCCACCCAACACTACATCGACGACATGATCAAGGAATACCTCTATGTGTTCCCTGAACATGAAGACACACCCACACGAGAAAGCCTGCTGGCCGATTGGCAGGCACGCCTGGGCCAGGACGGCATCCTGATGACGCACAGCAGCAAAGGCTGCCCGCAGTGCAACCACACTGGCTACAAAGGCCGTGCAGGTGTGCACGAACTGCTGTCGGTCAGCCGCGAAATCCGCCGCATGATCCAGACGGGCGCGAACGCCGAAGCCCTGCTGCACCAGGCACTCAGGCAAGGCATGCGCACCCTGCGTCAGGACGGCATAGAGAAAGTGCTATCAGGCATAACCAGCATGGAAGAGGTGCGTGCCAGCAGCAATATCTAGCCCTGTTGACGCAGTAAACCCATGAAAGCGTGCCTTGTTGTGCGCATGCTGCACGCGGGATGCAAAAAAGGTGCAAGATAGACAGCAACGAAGTCGTTGATCAGACATCAGAACCGGGGCCTTATCCGGGCTTGACTGTGAGGCGATTTCCTCGATCTTTGGTGTGAAGGCGATGCTTGTGTGGTCGCGCCGAGTTCACCAGGTGGTTACGGCGCAGATCACGAATGGCATCGATGGCGTTGAGTCGATGGTTCGGAGGTCTGTATGGACGTGATCAGCAACTTCGCAGCTCGTTACGAGCGCACCCGCGAAGAAGAATTCACCCTCGAGGAATACCTCGAGATCTGCAAAAAGGACAAGTCGGCCTACGCCACCGCGGCAGAGCGCATGCTCCAAGCGATTGGCGAGCCGCAGATGATCGACACGCGCAATGACCCGCGCCTGTCTCGGATCTTCACCAACAAGGTGATCAAGATCTATCCGGCTTTCGAAGAGTTCTATGGCATGGAGGATGCCATCGAGCAGGTTGTCAGCTATTTCCGCCACGCCGCCCAAGGCCTGGAAGAAAAGAAGCAGATCCTGTATCTGCTGGGCCCGGTGGGGGGCGGCAAGTCCTCGATCGCCGAACGCCTCAAGCTGCTGGCCCAGAAGGTGCCCTTCTACGCCATCAAGGGCTCGCCGGTCAACGAATCGCCCCTGGGTCTGTTCGACCCGACGGAAGACGGCCCCATCCTGGAGAAGGAATACGGCATCCCGCGCCGTTACCTCAACCGCATCCTGAGCCCCTGGGCCGTCAAGCGCCTGGAAGAGTTCGGCGGTGACATCCGCAAGTTCAAGGTCGTCAAGCGCTACCCCAGCATCCTCAAGCAGGTGGGCATCGCCAAGACCGAACCAGGCGATGAAAACAACCAGGACATCAGCGCGCTGGTGGGCAAGGTCGACATCCGCAAGCTTGAAACCTATGCCCAGGATGACCCGGACGCCTACAGCTACTCCGGTGGCCTGTGCCTGGCCAACCAGGGCCTGCTGGAATTCGTGGAAATGTTCAAGGCACCCATCAAGGTGCTGCACCCTCTGCTGACCGCCACCCAGGAGGGCAACTTCAAGGGCACGGAAGGCTTCGGCGCCATCCCGTTTGACGGTGTCGTGCTGGCCCACTCCAACGAAAGCGAGTGGAAGGCCTTCCGCAACAACAAGAACAACGAGGCCTTCCTCGACCGGATCTACATCGTCAAGGTGCCTTACTGCCTGCGCGTGAGCGAGGAAATCAAGATCTACGAGAAGCTGGTGCGCACCTCGTCGCTGGCGGCGGCGCCCTGCGCCCCGGGCACCTTGAAGATGATGAGCCAGTTCGCCATCCTCACGCGGCTGAAGGAGCCCGAGAACTCCAGCATCTACTCGAAGATGCAGGTGTATGACGGCGAGAACCTCAAGGACACGGACCCCAAGGCCAAGTCCATCCAGGAGTACCGTGACTACGCCGGTGTGGACGAGGGCATGAGCGGCATCTCCACGCGCTTCGCGTTCAAGATCATCTCCAAGGTCTTCAACTTCGACCCGGCTGAAGTGGCTGCCAACCCGGTGCACCTGATGTACGTGCTGGAGCAGCAGATCGAGCGCGAGCAGTTCCCGGCTGAAACCGAGCAGAAGTACATTGCCTACATCAAGGAGATGCTGGCGCCTCGTTATGCAGAGTTCATCGGCAAGGAGATCCAGACGGCCTACCTGGAAAGCTATTCCGAGTACGGTCAGAACATCTTCGACCGCTACGTGACCTACGCCGACTACTGGATCCAGGATCAGGAGTACCGCGACACCGACACGGGCGAGATCTTCGACCGCAGCGCGCTGAATGCGGAACTCGAAAAGATCGAGAAGCCCGCCGGCATCGCCAA
>JACPOH010000400.1 GCA_016185075.1 Aquabacterium sp.
CCGTCACCGTTGGCGAACACGAAGTTGGTTTGCGTACCAGCGGTCAGGGCGTTCCAGGTGATGTTGTTCTGCCACTTGCCCAGGGTACCGATACCGGTGGCGTTGCTGCCGGTCCAGGCGGGATCGGTGTTGGTGGAGGCGTAGTACGAAGCGTTGTCAGCCGTGCTGGTGATAGCGTTCTTGGTCAGGGTCCACAGGGGTGCCACCAGTTGCAGGTTCGACGAGTCGATCTGGTTGGTCAGGTTGGCGGCCGTGGGCGTACCGGTGGTCAGGTAACGGGTCACGAAGTCCACACCCACGGTGTCACCGGCGATCACGCCCCACTTGGCATCGGCACCAGCCGAGGCGAAGAAAGGAGCCACAGCCGAGAAGTCGTTGGTCACGCCGGTGACCAGCTGGCCATTGCGGGTGATGGTGTTGTTGGCGAAGTTCCAGACCACGATGTTGTCCGCGGCGGACAGGTTGGCGGGGCCGCCTTGCGATGCAGGCATGAAGTCCGCAAAGGTGTAGCCCAGGTTCACGAACACGGAACCTTGAACGGTGCCGGTGACGTCTTGAGCGATGAAGGCGACCGAGCTGGCGGTGCCGGCGTCCATGCCGTTCAGGGCAGCGTTGGCGGCGCCAGTGGCAGCCAGGGCCAGGGCGGCGACGATGGTTTGCAATTTCATGTGCTTGCTCCGTTTAGGAAGTCAGATGGAAAGGAAAATTTTTTGAACCCCGAGCGAACTGCTTCTCGAAGTGCGTGCAGTGTCAAAAACACGTGTGACAGGCGTTCCGGGTCAACCCTGAGGGCACATGAGCCGTTCAGACTGCCGTCCTCAGACTCCTCGCAACTCGGCTCACGATAGTCAGCAGACGTGACACCGATGAAGCCCGACAAACCACCCCTGCGTGATCCATCAGGATCAAGTACCGTGACACTTCGGCGTCAGGAGCGCGAATGCGGCTTGCTCCCCCTCGATTGAGTGGTGCCACCCGTGTCACGTGCACCATGAACAACGCCACGGGCCTTTCGGCTGCGTGGCGTTGCGTGCGCGGACCAGATGACCTTGCTCAGGGTGTGGTCACCAAGCCCTGTTCGCTGCCAAGCTGCTCGATCAGCAACTGGGTGAGCACCGAGTTCACCGGTACGCCTTGGGCACGCAGCCAGGCCAGGGTTTCGCGCTGCTCACCCATGGTCGCCGCGTGAACCGCATTGAGCCTGTAGAGGTCAGGCGTAGCGAGGTCCATTCCGCGAGCCTTGAACAACTGCAAGATGGGCAACTGGCCCGCGTGAGCGGCCTCGGCCAGGGCATGCCGCCCCTGCCTGTTTGTCAAGCGCCAATCGGCTCCCTTGTCGAGCAGCATGGCCACCGTGCGCGTCTGACCGCTTACGCAAGCCAGGTGCAGCGCGGTCTGCCCCATTGCATTGGGCTTGTCGATGTCCGCCCCACTTCTGAGCAGGTCGCGCACCATGGTCTCCTGCCCGGACATGGCGGCCGCACCCAGCGGCGTCATGCCTGTGGCACCAGGCTGGTCCAGGTCGGCACCACGCTTGATCATCTCCCTGACCAGATCAAGCTGGCCGCCTTGCACCGCCATGGTCAGGGCAGTGCGGCCGGACTCGTCGCGCCGATTGAGATCCGGCTGGGTCTGCTTGAGCGCCGACAGGGCATCACGCCATTGCTTGGCGGCCAGCAGTTCGAACAAGGCGCGCTCGGAAGCAGACAGCGCCAACTCGGACTGCCGCGACCAGGGGCCGTCACGGCGCACATCTTGAAAGACCTGGTCCAGCAGAGGGCCGGTGCGCTCGGGCTGGCCCGCTGCCGGGATGAAGGATGACCACTCAGTCTGGTCACCACTGCTGATGCCTTGCGCGCAACAGGCGGCACTGATCACGCAAAAGAAAGCCGCGCAAAGGGCGCGGCCACGATAGACATGGTTCATGTTGTCAACTCAGTAATAGGCCTCGCCGGTCGATCCGTGGGGCACGGCCCCAAAGGCGTTCATGGTCATGGCCTTGGCCACGGCCTGCGCACGGTTGGCCGCGCCCAGCTTGCGCAGGATCTTCTGCACATGGTTCTTGACGGTCAGCGCGCTGATGCCCAGCTTCTCGCTGATCTGCTGGTTGCTCAAGCCATCACGCACCCACAACAGGATTTCGCGCTCCCGCTCGGTGATGGGCACCACGCGCTGGTAGGGCGCCGACGCAGTGGCACCCGCCATCGGCAAGCGGGCCGAGATCATCTGGCGCTCGGTCACGCACACGCGTTGGTAGGCCGTGTGCAGGCAAGGCAACAGCATCTCCAGCGCCTGGATCTCGGAGTCGTCGTAGGCGCGTTGAGGATGACCAAACACAAAGAAGCTTTCCAACTCCTCAGGGCGCCCCGGTCTTGTCAATCCATGGATCAACAAGTGCTGATAACCCATGTCCAGCAAGATGCGTACGGCAGGTTCTGCGCGGTCCAGCAAGACCAGATCCAGCCGACAAGCCTGGTAGCGGGCTCGGCGCCAACATTGCAGTGCAGCAGCGATCAGCGGCGCGCGTGCATTTTTGAGTCGTTCTGTAACGTCCTCGGGAACTGGAACGCTGTTGAAGAGATCAAACACCACATCACGCTGATCCCGGTCATAGCTGCCGCACACGCTGAACTTGTGGGGCAGCCAGCGCTGGAAGTCGCCCTGACACCAGACAAAGTACTGGTGCCTGCGGCGGACTTGAGGCGCGGCCTCAACGACACGCAGCAAACACTCGGATTGCTCTGGTGCGATGTTGGGATATGGCATGGTGGGTAGAAGAGGTAGCGGCCGTAGTCTAGGAACGGTCAATGACGATTTGTTGACGAAACATTCGTGAATCGGCCTTTATCCGTTCGGCACCACGAAAAGCCATTGTTGGTATTGCTCGACGCCGTCAGGCGGAGCCAGCGGCTTGGCCGTCGAAGGGCTGTAGACGCCCTTGATGCCACCCCCCTCTTTGACCAGCCCCCAGCGGTTCTGCCCCGTGATGGGGTCAGGCCACAAGCGTCGCAAGTGCCGCACCGTGAGCGGGCCCCGGCGGTCCTCCAGCAAGTCCTCAAGCTGGGTGGGCCATTGGCTCACCCCGCCAGGTGGGATCACCTTGTGATACGCCTCGATGGCCTTGCGTATCTGCTCCCCACGAAACACCAGCTCGGCTTCACGCTGGCGGCGCATGGCGTGCGACCAGCTGTCTGCAAGGGCTGCCAGCATCAAGCCGGACAAGGCCACCCACCACACCAGCATCAGGTAGGTGAAGCCGCCTTGCGCTTGTCGGCTCGGCATGCTGGTCACCATGAGGCGTAGGGGCGTCCGTTCTGCCCGTTGCCACTCGCGCCACTGCGCACATCGGCCATCTTGCCCGGCACGATCCCATCTGCCGGTGGCGGCAGCATCTGCCAGCTGTCTCGGCGGCCCGTCACCGGGTCTTCAGGTATCTGTCGGATGTAGCCCTGCGCAACCAGCTCATCCAGCGAATCCGGGTAGTGGCCCTTGTCGCCCACGTACTTGTCGATGGCATCACGCATCACGTTGAGCGAGGTGCGCAAGGACGCCTCGCGCGCGTTGTCGACCGTTCGCACATAGCGTGGCGCCACGATGCTGGCCAGCAAACCGATGATGGCCAGCACCACGATCAATTCGATCAGGGTGAAGCCGCGGCTGAAGAGAGGCTTTCTGTTCCTGTGGCTCATGGTTCACCATTGCCGATATGGCGCCCCATCCAGGCCGATGCCTTCGCTGGTCGAGTACACATCGAACACGTCGGCCCCCACAGCTGGTGCGTCGGGCGGGCTGGCATAACTGCGCAGCCCCCAGGTCTGGGCGGCTGGCAAAGCCGGGTCCGCAAAGGGGTCTCGTGGCAGACGCCTCAGGAAGTAGATGCGCAGGCCCTTGGGTGAGCTCGCGTCCTTCACGCCTTTGACCAGCACATCGAGCGAGGGCGGGTAACCCGATTCGTCCGGCTTTTTGTCGATACGGCCCTGATCCCAGGCGCGCTTGTAGTCGTCGAGCGCCGTGCGAATCACACGCAGTGCCTGTCGAAGCTCGGCCTCCTGTGTTCGCTTCTTGTGCAAGGCCGCCAGCGGCATGGCCGCACTGGCCAGGATGCTGACGATCAGCACCACCACCACCATCTCGATGAGCGTGAAGCCGCGGGAACGGTCAATGGAAGGCTGCGCCATTGCCGGCATCCCCGCCTTGTTGGCCACCGACGTCTGGCCCTGCGGCCTCTTCCCTGTGCACCTTGATCGACCATGAGGCCCCCGACGGTTCAAGCACGACCAGCGCCTCGCTCTGAGTGGCATCCGCCCGCATGCGGGCAGTCACGGTCTGCACGCCGTTGGGCGGCAGGGTGACAGACAGGCGCCCATTCACCCCACCTTCCAGGTCCAGCAGGGTGGGGTCCACCACCAGGGTCACCTGACCGGTCTGCCCCTTCAGGTTGCTCACGGTCAGCTGGAAGCTCGCACCTGGGCTGACCTCGTCGGGGCCGCTCACCGTGGCGCCTTCGCCCACCCCGCTGGCAGGCCTGCGATCGGCGGCACGCTGCCCCGCTGCCCCGCCCGTGCCAGAGCCGGACAAGCTGGCCTCGTCTCGCAGCACCAGCGCCGGCGCACCCGGTTGCGATTCAGTGCCCGAAGGCATGAAAGCCGCTGCCGTACCTGGCTGGATCACGTTGCGCACGATGTGCGGCGTCACCAGCAGGATGATCTCGGACTTCTTGTGTTCATTGGTGGTCAGGCCAAACAGGCGGCCGGCGATCGGCAGATCATGCAGGCCAGGGATGCCCGTCGAGCTGCGGCTTTCGCTGTCGTTGATCAAGCCGGCGAGGATCTGCGTTTCCCCATCTCTCAGCCGCAGCGTGGTGGTGGCCTGACGTGTGCCCACCTGGTAGGCGAAGGAATCAGAAGGGCCGGAGACCTTGTTGGTGATGCTGCTGACTTCCAGCGCCACCTTGATGGTCACGTCGTTGTCCAGTTGCACCTGCGGCTCCACGTCCAGCTTGAGCCCCACATCGATGTAGCTGACGGACACCGCATTCGAGATCGCACCGTTGGTCGGCGTCGAGGTGGTGGTGAACACGGGCAGCTTTTCACCCAGCAGCACCTTGGCCTTCTCGCGGTTGCGCGCTCGGATCTTCGGGTTGGCCAGGATGTTGGTGGTGTCGTGCGACGCCTTGAGCGTGGCCAGTGCCAAGGGGTTGGCCGTGTAGGCCTGCAGACCCGTGAAGGTGGTGAGCGGCGCGGTGCTGCCCGGCACGCCATACGACACATTGGTCGGCCAGCTCAGGCCCAGCGAGTTGAGCTTGTTGTTGGAGACTTCCATCACCTCCAGCTCCAGCATCACTTCCGGGTCGGCCAGGTCAATGCTTTGAATGAGGCGCTCGACCAGGCGCACCACTTCCGGCGTGTCGCGCACCACCAGCAGGTTGAGGCGTTCGTCCACGAAGATGTCGCGGGTCTTGGCCACCGTGCGCACCAGCGATTGCGCCTGCTTCGGGTCGGCATTGACCAGGTAGAAGGTGCGGGTGACGGTATCGAGCAGGTCACGCTGTTTTTGCTGCGTGGCGGGAAACACCAGCACGGTGTTGTCGTTGAGCAGCTTGGCCGCCAGCTGCTGCGTGTTGAGGATCACGCGCATGGCTTCATCAACCGTGGTGTTCTTCAGGAACAGCGTGACCTTGGCATCGCCGCGCACGTCCTTGTCGAAGACAAAGTTGACATTGGCAGCACGCGACAAGGTCTCGAACACGGTGCGCACGGCCGCCTCCCGAAACTCCAGGGTGACCGGGTTGGTGGCCGTGGCCAATTGCAGCGTGGCCTGCTTGCGGCTTTGGGTTTCGCGCAACTCGGCCACCCTGGCCAGTTGCGCGCGGGCCTTGCCGTTGCCTGGATCCTCGGCCAGCACGGTCTGCAAAGCGGCCTCTGCGCGCTCATACTGTTTGGCGTCCAGTCGCTGCAGGGCTTCACCCATCAGGCGTTGATGACGTTGCAGGCGCGTGAGCTCGCTGCGCAGCCAGGGTACTCGCGGGTGCTGAGGTGCGGCCTGCTCCAGCCGTTTGAGCACATTCTCAACCTCGTCAAGCCGACCAGCAGACCGTGCAGCCTCGGCCAGGTAAACCAGGTAGCCCACCGTGGCGTCACGCTGCATCAGGACTTCGTTGCGCAACTGCCGGTCGTTCTGGTCCTGGCTGGCAGCCTGGTTCAGCCGTTGCAGGGCAGCCTCATGCTGCCCCTGACCTGCCAGGCGATGGGCATCTTCGATGGCGGGGTTCGCGCATCCGGCCAGATAGGCCGCGATCAACAACATCGCCATGACCAGCTGCATGCGCAGCGCCGATACATCCATCATGTTCATCTCATCACAACAGTCTGCTGCTGCTTCAGGGGCAGGTAGGTCAGACTCATGGTTCGGTCCTGAATGCGATCGACACGCCACTGGCCTTCGATCACGTCGCCCGCACGGACGACCCAGGTGCTTTGAGGCCCGGCCAGCACGGCGCGGACGAGGGGTGGCGATCGCACGGCTGAGGCGCCGCTGGCAACCGGGGCCAGCGCCTCGTCATTGAATCGGCCGACCCAGGCATGCGGAAACGGTGGTGCGGTAGGCTCGGGCGGCGGGCCTGAGTCCGCCACCACGACACGCGGCGGTGGCGGGGGCTGCACACTGCGCCAGGCCGATGCACCACCGCTCCTGGCCAGAACGGGCGCACCTTCACCAGAGGCCGAACGTGCCTGCCAGCGCGCGATGCCTTGCGTGAGGCCATCTGCCACCCAAGGCTCCATGGGCGCAGCACGCTTGTCTGATGGCCGGTTGGCGCCGCCTCCGCCAGCCACGCCGGAGCTGGCACGCGCTTGAGCACCGGGCTGGCGCGAGGACGCCAGCAACTCGTCATCAGACTGGCTGCTCAGGTAAAGGCTGAGGCCGCCCACCACGGCCAGCATCAACCACAAACCGCGGTTCATGGGCGAGCCCTTTCCGGCCGACGCCACCACAAGGACACGGCCACACGCGCCTTGACCTGGTCGCTCATGACGTCGCCGCGCTGCAAGTCCAGGCTGTCGATGCTGAGCGCAGGCTCCTTGAGCATGTGCGCCAACCAGTTGCGCAAGGCCCCGTAGTCACCTTGAACAGGCATGACCATGCGCTGGCGCCACAACACGGAGCCCGCCTGCGCGGCCCAGGCCTGCTTGCTGCCGGTGTACTGGACGGCATCGATCGCCAAGCCCTGCTGCCTTGCCTGTGCCAGCACCTGGGACTGCAGCGCCACACGCTGATCCGCGCCGGGCAGTGTCTGCCACAGGCCCTGCCAGGCCTGTTCGGGCGTGCGCTCGGCCATGGCCTGGCTGGCTGCCTGAGACGGCTGCACGGTGGCCTGCAATTCGTGCCGCGTACGGCGGGCCTGCGACCCCAGATCGTCGATCCACGCCTGTTGCCGAGGCAGCCACACAAGGTGCGCCCATGCCGCCCCCAACAGCAAGAGCGTGCCCAACAAACCAGCAACGCCAAAGCGCTGCCATGTGCGCAGGCTGATCATGGCGCCCCCCCGGCCAGCGCAGCCTCGGCGCGCCACTCGTAACTGCCCGCTGCGGCCACGAACGGCGTGCTCAGGCGTTCACGACTGAGCAGCTGGGCCGATCCACCCTGCGCCTGCACCCAGCGCAAGGCAGAAGCATCATCACGCACCGCGGCGCTGAGCCGAACATCCGGCGCGCTGTCTGCCCGGCTGCCGAGCGTTGCCAGATCCAGGCTGAAGCCCAGCATCACGGCCTGCTCGCTCTTGGCCGTGGCATCAACCTCATCGAGCAGCGTCAACCAGGGATAGCCCAGCCATTGCGCCAACTGGGCCGCATGCCGTGCGGCATCTGGCGACAGTGCCGGTGCTTCATCGCCTTGCTTGACCGCCACCCTGGGGGCACGGGATGCCAGTGCTTGCTGGTGTACCGCACGTTGCAGGCGCTTGAGCGTAGCCTCGGCTTCGAGCTGCTGATCGGCGAGTGCCTGAACACGAGGCAGTACCAGGCCCAAGGCCACCAAGCCCAGCAGCAACAAGAGCCAGGACCACGGTGCGGGGCTGATGCGAGGCCCCACGAAATCGAGCTCCTGCGCCCATTGGGGCGACGGCATCCATCGCAGCAGGTGACGAGCCATCACAGGCCTCCCCACACGGTGGCATCACCTCGCAACAAGGCAGCCACCTCGTCGTGATCCCAGACTTGCGAACGCCAGGCCTGAACGGCACCAAGCTGCTGTGCCGGCCCGGTCAACTCGACCGACACACAGCCGGTTGCCGACCTTGTGCCCCCCCGACCTTCGACCCACAAGCGTTCCAGCCCCACCGATCGCGAAGGCGAGATCGACACCTGAATGTTCACCACCAGCTCTCGCTCCCTTGCCTGCAGCGTCGCCACAGGCTCGGCGGCATCGTCAGACTGCAGACCGCTATGCCCCAACGCCTGCATCCAGGACTGGACACCTCGCGCCCGGGCGCGGCCGAGATCAGATACTGGCCCGCCACCTTGACCCGCCGCAACAACCAATGCGCCTCCAGCGCAGCAACGTCGACATCCAGGTAATGCGCCCACTGCTGCACAGCCTGGTCCACAGCCTCCTGCTCGCCGAGCTCGCCGCTCACCACCGCATGCAGCAGGCACTGGCTGGACAAGCCGACCACGCATCGTTCGCCCACGTGCGCCACACACCAGGCCTCGAAGCTCTCGGCCTCCTTGCGCCATTCGCCCTGTGCAGACCAGGCGTCAGCGGCCAGGTACAGCTGGCGCGGCTTGAACAAGGTGCGCATGCGGCCTTGCAGGCGAGCTGACCAGCGGCCAGGCGTGGGGGCAAGTACTGCGAGGCTCATGCTCATTCCACCAGGGTGACGCGGTTGAGCTCGTCCAGCGTGGACTCGCCGCGCAAGACCGCGGCCAGCGCGGACTCACGCAGCAACCGTGTGCCGCTGGATCGCGCATGCGCCTTGATCTTGATGAGCGACGCCCGCGTGACGATCAGGTCGCGCAAGGTGTCGTCCATCAACAGGATCTCGGAGACGGCACGCCGGCCCCTGAAACCCGTGCCACGGCAACTCGGGCAGCCCACAGATTTGAAGAAGCGGCCATGCGTGTCCAGCGGCAGCTGCGCCATCCGCAGATCGATGGCCGACGGTTGCCAGGGCTGCGCGCACTGCGTGCACAACTTGCGCATCAGTCGTTGGGCCACCACGCCATTGAGCGCGGACACCATGTTGTACAGGTCCACCCCCATGTGCATGAAGCGGCCCACCACGTCGAACACATTGTTGGCGTGGATGGTGGACAGCACCAGGTGACCGGTGAGGGCCGCCTGCGATGCGATCTGAGCCGTCTCCGCATCACGGATCTCACCCACCATCACGCGGTCGGGGTCATGACGCAGGATGCTGCGCAGGCCACGCGCAAAGGTCAGGCCCTTCTTCTCATTGACCGGGATCTGCACGACACCGCCGAGCTGGTACTCCACCGGGTCTTCGATGGTGATGATCTTGTCGGTGCCATCGTTGATCTCCTGCACCACCGCATACAGCGTGGTGGTCTTGCCGCTGCCCGTCGGGCCGGTCACCAGCAGCATGCCGTAGGGCTTGCGCGCCAGGCGGCGCACCACGGCCGCATCATCGGCATCAAAGCCCAGGCCCTCCAGGCTCAGCGCCTCGGCTTCCGTGGACAGGCGCGAGCGGTCCAGAATCCGCAAGACCGCATCTTCGCCAAAGCTGCTGGGCATGATGGAGACACGGAAGTCCACCTCCCGCACCCCGCTGTCCTTGGACTGCTGCACACGCAGCTTGAAGCGGCCATCCTGAGGCAGGCGGCGCTCGCCGATGTCCAGCTCGGCCATCACCTTCAGACGCGACACCAGTTGCTCGGCCACCTCGCGTGAGCCCACATCGCCCACGTGCACCATCACGCCGTCCAGCCGATGGCGAATCACCATGCCCGCGGCGGTGGACTCCAGGTGCAGGTCGCTGGCCTGGGCCTTGAGCGCATCGAACAAGGTGGCGTCCAACAGCTTGACCACGGGGCTGCTTTGTCGGCTGATGGCATCCACCGACAGCGCGTGCACCTCGCCGGCGTGCGCGCTGGCCTCGCCGCCAGACTCGTCGCGGATCAGTGCTCCCCTCGCCTCATAGCTTTGTTCGCCCTGCGCCAGCAAGATGCTCAGGGTGTCCTCATCGACCTCGCGCCACGACACCGGTGCAGCCACAGCCCGGCACACGGCCTCGCGCAACAGCACATCCTCGATGAAAGGCGTCAAGGCCGCGTACTGTTGCGCGGCGTCACGGGCCACCACCACACGCAGTCGCATGGCCTTGGCCAGCGGCCAGACCGTCCAGTCCGGCGTCCAACTCAGGACCGACACGGCCTCATCCAGCTCAGGCTGAATCGACAGATCAGGTTTGAGCACGGCACTCATTGGATCTGCTCCGCCACCTGGAAGATGGGCAAATACATCAGCACCACGATGCCGCCAATGAGCACACCCATGACCAGCATCAGCACGGGGCTGACCACCTTGCCCACCCATTCGGTGAAGCGCGCCAGCTCTTCGTCATAGAAGGTGGCAGCGCGCTCCAGCATGGGGCCGAGTTCGCCCGTCTGCTCGCCCACACGCATCATGCGCAAAGACACCGGCGTGGTCAGCGTGCACTGGTGCAGGCTGTCAGACAGGCGCGTGCCCTCCTTGACGCGGCGCGTGGCCGTTTGCAGTGAGCCGCGCAAGGACGGCCCCACCAGTTCGCTGGAGGCCTCCATGGCAGGCACCACGGCCACACCGGCTTGCAACAGCAAGCCCAGCGTGCGGTAGAGGGCAGCCAGCTCGATCAGGCGCATGCGAGGCCCGATCACCGGCGTGCGCCACAGACGTGCCGACGCCGCCGCACGCACCACCGGGGAACGCCAGGCGGCCACCGCAGCCATGACGGTGGCCACCAGCCCGGCCAGCACGGGCCAGGGGTGCTCGCCCACCGCCTTGCCTGCATTGAGCAACAAGCCCGACAACCAGGGCAACTCGCCGCCCATGCCTTCGTAGATGTCCGCAAAGCGCGGCACCACGAAAACCGTCAGGAAGGTGATCACCAGCAGGCTCGCGCCGATCAGGATGGCCGGGTAGATGGCCGCGCTCACCAGCTTGTCACGCAGGCCGCTCAGCCACGCCAGATAGGCCGCATGCTGGCGCAAGGCCTGTGCTGTCTGCCCGGTGCGCTGGCTGGCTTCAATCGACGCAATCAGCAAGGAGCTGAACGCCAATGGCTGCATGCGCATGGCCTGCGACAGCGTCTTGCCTTGTGACAAGGCCGTGGTCAGCGTGGACAGCACCTGTGCGACCGCGGCCGACTCTTCTTTTTCGCGCAAGGTCATCAGCGATTCGTACAGCGGGATGCCGGCATCCAGCAGCACGGCCAACTCCTGGCAGAACAGGCGGCGCGGGAAATCCGCCGCACCGCGCTGGGTGGCGGCCGGCTTGACGGTACCGATGGGCAAAGTGGCGGGGCGACGCATGCTCACAGCCTTGCCATCACCAGTTGGTGATGTCCTGGTCTTCGCCATCGCCGCCCTCGCGGCCATCCTTGCCCAGCGAGAACAGGTCGTAGTCGCCGTGTTCACCGGGCGCCTTGTACTGGTACTCACGGCCCCAGGGGTCCTTGGGCGGCGCCTTGCGCAGATACGGACCCCACCAGCGCGACTCGTCACCCGGCTTCACCCACAAGGCGTTGAGGCCCTGCTCGCTCGAAGGGTAATGCCCCGTGTCCAGCCGGTACTGGTCGAGTGCCTTGCCCAAGGCATCGAGCTGCGCGGCCGCGGTCTTGACCTCCGACTTGCCGATCTGGGCAAAGAAGCGCGGGCCCACATAGCCCGCCAACAGGCCGATGATCACGAGCACCACCAGCAACTCCAGCAAGGTGAACCCACGCGAGAGACCACGCAAGGTCCTGGCCTGGCGAACCGACAAAACAGCAGGGACGAGTTCAGCCCGCACCTCAGGCAGAGGCGCTTGACAGATGTGCATCAAGGGAGATCCTTCCAGCCGCACCAAGGTGTCGATGCAGCACTGGGCGTGATCCTATTGGGCTATTGCTGACAGCTTTGTGACAAGCGCCACGATACCCCGCGGACCCGGGCTGTGCGCGCGTGTCCGATGCCGAAAACCCGGCACGATCCAGGCCCCATTCCCTCACAATGGCACAAGCTCCTTGCTCATGCCCAATGGCGCACGTCATGACTACCACCCACATCCTGTACCTGCACGGCTTTCGCTCTTCGCCCAAGTCCTTCAAGGCGCAGATGCTGGCGCGCCATGTGGCCCAGCTCCATGAGCAAGGCACCCAGCTCACCTGGGTCTGTCCGCAACTGCCACCGTCGCCCGCGCAAGCCTGGGCGCTGATCGAGCAGACCACGGCATCCTGGCCGACCGACACCATGGTCGTGCTGGGCTCCTCACTGGGCGGCTTCTATGCGACCGTGCTGGCCGAACACCGCGGCTGCCGAGCCGGTGTGATCAACCCCGCCGTCGAGCCCGCGCGCGATCTGGCCCGCTACATCGGCGAGCAGACCTCGTTCCACGACCCGCAGGACCACTTCTTCTTTCGCGCCGAGTTCATCGACGAATTCAAGGCCCTGGCCCGCTACCCCATCACCCGGCCCCAGCGCTACTGGGCCCTGATCGCCAAGGGCGACGAGGTGCTGGACTGGCAGGAAATGAGCGCGTGCTACCAGGGTGCTCACGTGACGCTGCTCGAAGGCAGTGACCACGCCGTCAGCGACTTTGACCAGCACATGCCAGGGCTGCTGGCCTGGCTGGGGCTGCCTGCAGCGCCCTGACGCACGAGGGGCGCGCGACAAAATGGGACAATCACGCCCTGCCTCCCCGAAAAGCCCCAAAAAGCTCCATAGAGCCCCCATTCGATGTTTGCCCTTTTTGACGATGCCGGTAAGTTCCTCGCCGGCCGTGTGATGTCCGAAGCCGACAGTTCGATGCAGATCGAGCTGGATTCGGGCAAGCGCGTGAAGGTGAAAACCGCCAACGTGCTGATCAAGTTCGCCAAGCCCGCCCCCGCCGAGATCCTGGCCCAGGCCGCGGCCCAGGCGGCCGACATCGATGTGGACCTGATCTGGGAGGTCGCTCCGGAAGAAGAATTCGGCTTCGACGAGCTGGCCAAGGAGTACTTCAGCGCCAACGCGGACGCCGTGCAGCAGGCCGCCATGCTGATGCGCCTGTTCGAGACCCCGCACTACTTCCACCGCCGCGGCAAGGGCCGCTTCCGCAAGGCGCCCGAAGACATCCTCAAGCAGGCCCTGGTGGCCATCGAACGCAAGAAGCAGCAGGCCCTGCAGATCGAACAATGGGCCCAGGAACTGGCCGCCGGCAACTGCCCGCCTCCCATCAAGGATCAGCTCTACAAGATCCTGTTCAAGCCCGACAAGAACGGCCCCGAGTACAAGGCCGTGGTCGAGGCCGCCAAGACGGCGCAACGCGCCCCGCTGGACCTGCTGAAAGATGCCGGCGCCATCGACAGCCCCTACCAGTTCCACTTCAAGCGCTTCCTGTTCGAGTACTTCCCCAAAGGCACCGGTTTCCCGGCCCTGGAGGCGCCCCCCATCAAGGACGAGCTGCCGCTGGCTGCGGTGAAGGCTTTCTCCATCGACGACTCGATGACCACCGAGATCGACGATGCGCTGTCCGTTCAGGGCCTGGGCAGTGGCACCGTCACCTACGGCATCCACATTGCCGCGCCGGGTCTGGCCATTTCGCCTGGCTCAGCGGTTGACGCCTTGGGCCGCGCCCGCATGTCCACGGTGTACATGCCCGGCCACAAGATCACCATGCTGCCCGACGACGTGGTGCAGACCTACACGCTGATCGAAGGCCGCGACTGCCCCGCCGTCTCGCTGTACGTCACGTTTGACGAGGCCACGCTGGCCGTCAAGGGCAGCGAGACGAAACTGGAGCGTGTGCCCATCGCGGCCAACCTGCGCCACGACAAGCTCGATGGCGTCATCACCAACGCCACGCTGAGCGGCGAGGCCCCAGCCGACTACGCCTTTGCGCCTGAACTGGCCTTCGCCTTCCGCCTGGCCCAGCACCTCAAGGCCCAACGCGAGATCGTGCGCGGCAAGCCCGAGACCTTCAACCGCCCGGACTACAGCTTCAAGCTGCTCGGCGCCAACGGTGAGAACACCATGAGCGACGGCATCGAGCCCACCGGGCACGAGCAGGTCGTGATTGGCACGCGCGCCCGCGGCTCGGCGCTCGACCTGATCGTGGCCGAAGCCATGATCCTGGCCAACAGCACCTGGGGCGGCTGGCTGGCCGAACTGGGCGTGCCCGGCATCTACCGCAGCCAGGCCAGCCTGCAGCCGGGCATCAAGGTGCGCATGAGCACCAAGCCCGCACCGCACGCCGGCATGGGCGTGGCGCAGTACACCTGGGCCACCTCGCCCCTGCGCCGCTATGTGGACCTGGTCAACCAGTGGCAGATCGTGGCCTGCGCCAAGAACGGCCGCACCGCCGCCCTGGCCGCGCCCTTCAAGCCCAAGGACGCCGAGCTGTTCGCCATCATCAGCAACTTCGACACGGCCTACAGCGCCTACAACGGCTTCCAGTCCAGCATGGAGCGCTACTGGACGCTCAAATACCTGGGCCAGCAAGGCCTCAGCGAGCTGGACTGCGCCGTCATGGTCAACGGCCTCGTGCGCGCCGACACCCTGCCCCTGGTTTTCAAGGCCATTGGTGCGGACAACCTGCCGCGCCATGCCAAGGTGCGCGTGCGCATCACCGGCGTGGACGAACTGACCCTGGACGTGCACGCCAGCGTCATCGCGCGTCTCGATGAAGCGACAGCGGCGGATCAGGGTGAATCGGAGGGTGGTGACGACGACGAGGTGCTGGACAATGCAGGACCACTGACCCTGGCCATCGACGTGACGGATGCCGACGCCCCCGCGGGCGAGGCCCCGGCCGCCTGATCGGGGTTGACCAGCCACCTCATCCTTGACGCCTGCCAAGCGGATGCTGCAACGCCTTCGAACACTGTGGAAATCCTTGAGCCTCCTGCAGATCTGCCTGGGGGTGTCGGCGCTGTTGCACATTGGCCTGTTCAGCTTCCGCCTGGTCGACCCTGAAGGCTTCAACCGCACCTTCAAGGACACGCCGCTCGAGGTCATCCTGGTCAACGCCGGCAGCGAAGCCGCGCCCGACAAGGCCCAGGCCCTGGCGCAGCAGAACCTGGCCGGTGGCGGCGAGAGCACCGGCCGTGCCACCTCGCCCCTGCCGCCCTCGCCCGAAGCCGAGACCGGCGACGCCATGGAGCAGACGGCCCGCATGATCGAGCAGATGCAGCAGGAACAGCAGCAACTGCTCACCCAGGTCAAGAACGAGCTGTCGGCCCTGCCGCCGCCCCAACCACGCGCCAAAGCCGAAACCCAGCAGAACCGTGCTGACGAAGAGCGCCGCCGCCAGCTGACCAAGCTGCTGGCCGAAATCGAAAGACGCATCCGCGAAGAAAACGAGCGCCCCAAGAAGCGCTACATCAGCCCGGCCACCCTGAAATCGGCTGACGCGCTGTACTACAGCCAGTTCCGCACGCAGGTGGAACGCGCCGGCACCGAGCACTTCCCCACTCAAGGCGGCCAGAAGCTGTACGGCGAGCTGGTGATGGAAGTCTGGTTGGACCGCCAGGGCAAGGTGGTGGACGCCGTCATCACCCAACCCTCGCGCAACAAGCAGCTCGACAAGCGCGCCCGTGCCATCGTGATGAACGCAGGCCCCTTTGGCGCCGTGCCGCCCGAGGTGATCGCCGGCAAGGACCTGCTGCTCATCTCTTCGCGCTTCCGCTTCACGCGTGAAGCCGGCATGCAGGCCACCACGCAGGCCCCAGCTCCCACCCAGACCACCGCACCTTGATGCGCCGCGCTGCATGAACAACGCACCCGATCGCTACGCCGTGGCCGGCAACCCGGTTGAACACAGCCGCTCGCCCCTGATCCACGCGCTCTTCGCCGAACAGACCAAGCAGGCCATCGACTACGGCCGCCTGCTGTGCCCGCTGGATGATTTCAAGGCGCACATCCAGGCCTTTGCGGCCAGCGGCGCCAAGGGTTGCAACGTGACGGTGCCCTTCAAGTTCGAAGCCTTCGAACTGGCCGCGCGCCGCACGCCCCGTGCCGAGCTGGCCCAGGCCGCCAACACCCTGCGCTTTGATGCCCAGGCCGACGGCGGCTGGCTGGCCGACAACACCGATGGCATTGGCCTTGTGCGCGACATCACCCTCAACGCTGGCGTCCCGCTTGCAGGCCAGTGTGTGCTGCTGCTGGGCGCCGGTGGGGCCAGTGCGGGCGTGCTGGGCCCCTTGATCGAAGCGCACCCAACCGAAATCGTCATGGCCAACCGCACGGTCGAGAAGGCGCAGGCCATCGTCGATCGCCATGCCGATTGGGCCGCCCAGCATGGTGTCCATCTCAGCGCCCGCAGCCTGCAAGACCCCGGCGAAGGGTTCGACGTGTTCATCAACGGCACGGCAGCCAGCCTGTCCGGCAGCGGCGTGCCCGTGGGCGCCCAGGTGCTCAAGCCCGGCACCCTGGCGCTGGACATGATGTACGGCCCCGCCGCGCAAGCCTTTCTGGACTGGGCCCGCGCGCACGGTGCCACCCCGCGCGATGGTCTGGGCATGCTGGTCGAGCAGGCGGCCGAGGCCTTCGCCCTGTGGCGCGGCGTACAACCCGATACCAGGCCGGTGCTGGCCCACATGCGTGCGCTGGTCGATGCGGCCCAGCCTCACTAAAGCCTCTTTGAGGCCTGATCTTCAACCGTTCCACCAAGAAGCCCTCGATGCGTGCAGTCTGGCGAATCGTCGTCCTGTTGATCCTCAGCGGCCTGAGCCTGCAGCTCTACTTCGCTGCGCGCATCGGCCTGATGCGCTTCATCGACCCACAGTCCACCACCTTCCAGCGCAGCGAAATGGCGCGGCTGGTGCGCGAACAAGGCCGCATCACCTGGACGCAAAGCTGGCGCCCTTATGAGGCCATCTCCGACAACCTCAAACGCGCCGTGATCGCCTCGGAAGACGGCAACTTCGTGGACCACTGCGGCGTGGAGTGGGATGCGCTGAAGAACGCCTGGAAGAAGAACAGCCAGGCGCAGGCCAAGGTCGACAGGGCCCGCCAGCAAGCCCAGGAACGTTATGAGCGTGCCGTGGCCCGCGCCAAGGCGCGTGGCCGCGTGATCCCGCCGCCGCCCACCGCCGCGACCACCGCCGCCCCCAAGATCATTGGCGGCTCCACCATCACGCAGCAGCTGGCCAAGAACCTGTTCCTGAGCAGCGAACGCAACTTCCTGCGCAAGGGCGAGGAATTCCTCATCACCTTCATGCTCGAAGGCCTGCTGGGCAAGGAACGCATCCTCACCGTCTACCTCAACAACGTGGAATGGGGCGAAGGCGTGTTTGGCGCCCAGGCCGCATCACGCCATTACTTCCAGGTGGAGGCCGCGCAGCTCAGCCCCATGCAGGCAGCCCGCCTGGCGGTGATGCTGCCCGCGCCCAAGCGCTTCGAGCAGCAGCCGCGTTCAAGCTACATCATGAGCCGCTCAGGCACGATCGTGGCGCGCATGGGCTCCGCCGAGTTGCCCTGATCCGAGCAGGGCAAGGCAGCCAGATGCCTTACTTCCTGTTGAGGTCGTCCACGCCCTTCTGATAGCTCTCGTACGACTGGCCGGCCTCGTTCATGCAGCGCCGACGTTCATCCATGTTGGTGAGCGCGTTGCACTGGTTCTGACGCCAAGCCTGGCCGGCGGTGTAGGCCTGTTGAGAGGAACACGCGGTCAAGCCCCAGACTGCCAGCAGACCAACCCCGAATGCGATGGTGAGTTTTGTCATGCTGGCATCTTAGTGGTTCAGCTTCTATTGAATGAACCAGCGCCGCCAGGCCAGCGCATCCAGCGACACGCGACCGCCGCCAAAGGCCGCCAGCACCACGGCCAGCGCGCCCCACAGGTGGTGGTCCTTCAAGGCCGCTGGCGCCAGATCCGGGTAGCTGATCACGGCCATCGCGTTGACAAAGAACAGGCCCACGGCGGCCGGCCGCGTCAACAGCCCTAGCGCCAGCAACACGGAAAAGCCCAGCTCGCCGCCCGTGCCCATCCAGGCTGCCAGCTCGGGCGGCAGCACGGGCACGTGGTACTCCTCGTTGAACAGGAACAAGGTGGCATCCCAGTCACGCACCTTGGTCAGGCCGGAGCGGAAGAACACCTCGAACAGGTACAGGCGGGCGGCCAGCAGGGCCAGGGCCTGAGGCCAGACCTCGAAGCGCAGCCAGCCGTGCGCCAGGGCGCTCAGGCGATGGCGCCAGCAAGGGGTGCGGCGCGCCGGTGAGGCAGCCGCGTCGGCAATAGGTGAACGGGTGGTGGTGGACATGGCGCAAGCCTCTCGAAGTGGCACAGATGCCCATTGGTCGCGCCGGGCGGCGGTTTCTTACACCGCGCTCAAGCCCGCCCGTTCACGCCCCACCTGGCGGCGCGTTGTGGTCATCATCCGCCTGCGCGGCAAAGCCCTTCATGGCCTGGCGGATGAAGCCCAGTTGCCCACCGAAGTTGCGGCAACCGGCACAGATCCAGGTGTGCATGCGCAGCACCGTGCGCTCGGCTGGACGCAGCGGTCGCTCCTGTGACTCGGACATCATGCGGGTGGCTTGTTCGCAGTTGAGTTTCAACATCAGGCGGGGCTCCTCAACGTCAGGCGGCCTGCGCAAACCAGCGTTGGTTCAGGCACTCGCGCAAGCGCAAACGTGCGCGGTGCAACAGCACAAACAGGTTGCTGCTGCTCACGTTCACGGTGCTGCAGATTTCGTCGGACTCGAAGCCCAGGAACTCGCGCATCATGAACACGCGGGCCTGCGCGGGGGGCATGCCATCCAGGCAGACCTCCAGCACGGCCCAGAACTGCTGTTGCTCCAGACTCGCCTCGGGGCAGTGCCAGGCGGTGGGGGTGCTGTCCTTCAGCCAGTGGCCGCGCTCGTCGAACAGGTCGCTCATGGCCTGCTCTTCATCCTCTTTCATGAGGCTGCTGGCATCCACCATGCGCTGCTTGTGGCGCAACAGGTCAGCCACCTTGTTCTTGAGGATGGCGAACACCCAGGTCTTGATGGCCGCGCGGCCTGCAAAGCGCTGTGCACCGCTCCAGGCGCCAGTGAGGGCCTCCTGTACCGCGTCTTCGGCCAGATGGCGGTCCCCCAGATGCAACTGGGCGAACTTGATCATCTGGGTACGCAAGCTCCCCAGAAAGGCCTGATCCTGCAGGCCATGACGCGGCGCCCCAGCCTCTTCCGCCCCCGGTTCAGAAGCAGAAACGCCAGAAGCCGACGCACTGGCATCGGCTTCATCGGGCGGCAGGTTCAGAGGGGATTCGTCGCGGGACATGGTGGGCAGCGCGTTTCAGCAGCCCCCACTGTAGCGCCTCATGCGCATACTGCGACACCCAGGGGCTTCAGGCCTCTTCGGCTTCGAAGTCCACCTTGTCGCGCACGGCGCACTCGGGGCAGGCCCAGTCGTCGGGGATCAGCTTCCAGGGTGTGCCGGGCTGGAAGCCTTCATGGGGCTCGCCCTTGGCTTCGTCATACACATAGCCGCAGTTGGGGCAGCGGTACTTCATGGTGGTCTCTCCTCGGTGGCTGGCGTTGGTGGAGGTGTTGTGACGCCAGCCGCTCAGTGATGGATCAGGCCTGGCGGGCCAGTTCACGTGCCTGTTCGGCGTAACGGGCGATCAGCTCGGCGCGACGTGGCTCGTACATGTTGATGCGGCTCATGTCGCCCTTGTAATGAGCCAGCACGCGCTTGTTCATGATGGCATACCAGATGGGCGGGAAGTAAGCCAGCGTGATCATGCCGGCGTAACCCGAAGGCAGCTGCGGGCTGTTCTCGAAGTGACGCAGAGCCTGGTACTTGCGGGTAGGGTTGGCGTGGTGGTCGCTGTGGCGCTGCAGGTGGTACAGGAACAGGTTGGTCACCATGTGGTTGCTGTTCCACGAGTGCTCGGGCTCGCAACGCTCGTAGCGGCCATCGGCCTTCTTCTGGCGGCACAGGCCATAGTGCTCCAGGTAGTTCACCACTTCCAGCAGGTGGAAGCCGTAGATGGCCTGGATGATCAGGAAGGGCAAGGCTGCCCAGCCCAGCACAGCCAGCACGGCGCCAAACAGCACGATGGACATCGCCCACGATTGCAGGTTCTCGTTGTCCAGGCTCCATACGCCCTTGCCTGTGCGAGCCAGACGCTCACCTTCGAGGTGCCAGGCCGAACGCAGGCTGCCAAACACGGTGCGGGGCAGGAAGGCCCAGAAAGACTCGCCAAAGCGCGAGCTGGCCGGATCTTCCGGCGTGGCCACGTTCTTGTGGTGACCACGGTTGTGCTCGACATAGAAGTGGCCATAGAAAGTCGGGGCCAGCGAGATGCGCGCCATCCAGCGGTCGAACTTGGACTTCTTGTGGCCGAGTTCGTGCGCCGTGTTGATGGCGACACCGTTGACCATGCCCACGCTCAAGGCCAGGCCAACCAGGTGGTACCAGGGCAGATCGGCGGTCACGGCCAGCCAGGCACCCATCACCGTCACACCCAGTTGCAGCGGCACAAAGGCATACAGCACCCAGCTGTAGTAGCGGTCGTTCTCCAGGGCCTGCAAGGCGCTGTCAGGCGGATTTTCTGCGTCCTCACCGAAAAGCCAGTCCAGCGTCGGCAGGATCACGTGCACCAGGGCCACCACGAACCACAAGGTCCACACCGCCTTGGTCTGCATGAACACCGCGAGCATGATGATGCCGATCAGGGGCACCGCCGGCCCGAGCAGCCACAGGTATCGTTTCGGGTCGGCCCATTTCTGCACGGGGGCCATGATGCTGGCGTTGGACATGGTCAATCTCCTTCAAGTGCAGCCAGTGTCTTGAATTTGACATAGATCAGGAAGGGGCAAAAGTCCGCTCCACCATCGTGATACGCCGGTCACCAATCAGTGTTTACCCGAGGTTTGTCAAACATCGCACATTCCCGGCGTTTGACGTCGGAAACCCGGTTTTTCGGCAGATGCCATCGCTGGCCGTTCGTGGCATTCTGAGCGACTATGGACAGTCTCAGCCTGATTTTGGACGACATGCACTTCGACGGTGTGGTGTTCGCGTCCACGCACAACGGGTCACCCTGGGCATGGCATCTGGCGACGCCGGGCCTGGCCGCCTTCCACATGGTGACCAATGGTCAGGCCTGGTTGATCCGTGAAGGTGAAGAGCCCCTGTTGCTGCAGACGGGCGACCTGATCGTGCTGCCGGCAGGCTGCATGCACCGCATCCAGGACAAACCTCAGACCATGGCCGTGGCGCAGGACCTGCTGCCCTATATGGCCAAATCCGAGCTGGAGCCCCAACGAAGCGGCGGCCCCAGCGAACCCAAGTGCGATCTGATCAGTGGCCATGCGCGTTTTGACGTCGACATGGCCGCCCCGCTGATCGCCGCGCTGCCCAGCCTGCTGCATGTGCGCGGCCTGGGCGAGGCGCCGCCCGTCTGGCTGGCAATCGGATTGCAGTTTCTGGCACACGAGGTCGCGGCCCCGCGCCCGGCCCAGCAGGCCATCATCAACCGCCTGGGCGACATCCTGTTCATGGAGTGCATCCGGGACTATGTCGAAGCCGTGCCTGAGGGGTCCGGCAACTGGCTGGCCGCGCTCAAAGACCGTGCCTTGTCCAGTGCGCTGGCCCACATGCACCGTGATCCGCGCCGCAACTGGACGGTGCCAGAGTTGGCGCAGCAGGCTTGCCTGTCACGTTCGGCCTTCGCAGACCGCTTCACCCAGACGCTGGGAGAGCCGCCACTCACCTACCTGACGCGCCACCGCATGCGCCTGGCTGCACGCCAGTTGAGCGGCTCGGGTCTGTCGATCAGCAAGATCGCCGACCTGGTGGGGTATTCGTCGGAGGCGGCCTTCAGCCAGGCCTTCAAGCGGGAATATGGCGCTTCGCCATCGCTGTGGCGTCAACGGCGCCTGGCGGCCGCCAGCGGCACACCTTCGTCGTTGGCCGAGGGTGGCCAGCAGGCCGCCTGATCGGGGTCAGATCGGGGCCTTGGTCGCCGCACGGTCTGGGCGGCGGCCCAGCCGTTTACACCACGCCGCTTAACGACGAGTGGTGCCGGTGCCACCCAGCAAGGCTGCGACCTTGCGCTTGGGCTTGATGAAGCGAGACAGGCCCGAGCCACTGCTGGCCGGTGCGGCAGCGGCCGTCTTGGCCTCCCACACCGGGTCCGCCGAAGGATCGGGCTCGTAAGGCTTGTCAAAGAAGGGGTCCGATGGGCGACGCGGTGCAGGGCGCATCGCGCGAGAGGGCTCACGCGACTCGCGGGGTTCACGCTCGCCACGGGCTGCTGAAGCGCCTGATGGCGTGTCGGGGCGGATGTCCACGTCTTCACTGCGGCGCTCGCGACGGTAGCCGCCGCGCTCACCACGGCGATCACCCTCGACCTCGAACGGCTCGACGTCGATCTTCTTCTTGATCAGCTTCTCGATGTCGGCCATCAGGCGGGCATCACTGCCGGTCACCAGGGACACGGCCAGACCGCTGGCGCCCGCACGGCCGGTACGGCCAATGCGGTGCACATAGTCTTCGGCGTTGAAAGGGATGTCGAAGTTGAACACCGCGGGCAGCGCGGCGATGTCGATGCCACGCGCGGCCACGTCGGTGGCCACCAGCAGGTCCATCTCGCCGGCCTTGAAGGCGGCCAGGGCTTTCAGGCGCTCGTCTTGCGACTTGTCGCCGTGCAGGGCCGTGGTGCGCAGGCCATCGCGCTCGAAGGCACGGGCCAGGCGGGCTGCGCCCAGCTTGGAGTTCACGAAAACGATGCTTTGTGTGATGCCGCGGTCGCGCAGGATCTGGCGGATCGCCTGGCGCTTGTTGTCGTCATCGACCTTGTAGAAGCGCTGCTCCACATTGGTGGCGGTGGCGTTCGGGCGGGCCACTTCGACCAGCACCGGGTCCTGCAGATAGCTTTGAGCGAGCTTCTTGATCTCGGGCGAGAAGGTGGCCGAGAACAGCAGGGTCTGGCGCTGCTTGGGCAGGTAGCTCAGGATGCGCTGCAGGTCCGGCAGGAAGCCGATGTCCAGCATGCGGTCGGCCTCGTCAAGCACCACGTACTCGACTTGCGACAGGTTGCAGTTCTTGGCTTCGATGTGGTCCAGCAGGCGGCCCGGCGTGGCGATCAGCACCTCGACACCCGCTTTCAGCTCGGCCGTCTGGGGCTTCATGTCCATGCCACCGAACACGACGGCCACACGCAGGCCGGTCTTGCTGGCGTACTTCTTGATGTTGACGGCGACCTGGTCGGCCAGCTCACGCGTCGGGGCCAGCACCACGGCGCGCACCGGGTGGCGGGCCGGCGACATGCTCGTGTTCTCGTGCTTCATCATCCGCTGCAGCAGCGGGATGGAGAAAGCGGCCGTTTTGCCGGTACCCGTCTGGGCCGCGCCCATGACGTCGCGCCCGGCCAGCACCACGGGGATGGCCTTGGCCTGAATGGGCGACATCGTCGGGTACTCGATCGCCCGCAGCAGCTTGGGATCCAGCGGCAGGGTGTCGAAACGGGCGGGAGCTTCGGGCGCAGCCTCGGTCGGCGTGACAGGCGGTACGGACTGGGCGGCGACCACATCCTCGGAGGGGGTCGCGGTAGGGGTATTCGAATTCATCGGTAGCGGATTATCCGCTTGTTGCTGCATTTTTGCGCAATTTAATTGAGGGGGAGTATCAGAAGGTGTATCCGACCTGCGTCTGGGTGCCGCCATGAGCCGCCTCGCACTGCTCCAGCAAGCGCGCCAGCGGGCCCAGCCCCTGGTAGCGCGAGGCCACGCGGTGGGCATACGTCCAGACGCGGGGGATGTCGTCCAGGTACTGGCGCTTGCCGTCGCGCAGGGCCAGACGGGCGAAGATGCCCAGCACCTTGAGGTGGCGCTGCAGGCCCATCCATTCGAAATCACGCCAGAAATCGCCGAAATCGCCTGGCACGGGCAAGCCGGCCTTGCGGGCGCGCTCCCAGTAGCGCACGGCGTAATCCAGCTGGATGTCTTCGTCCCAGATCACGTAGGCATCGCGCAGCAGCGACACCAGGTCATACGTGATGGGGCCGCACACCGCATCCTGGAAATCGATCACGCCCGGGCGGGCCTGAGGGTCGGCCGGCTTGGCCATCAGGTTGCGCGAGTGGTAGTCGCGGTGCACCAGCACATTGGCCTGGCTCAGCACCTGGGATTTGATCAGGGCAAAGGCCTGCGCCAGCTGGGTTTGCTGCTGTGCGCTCAGAACCTGCTCGCGCAGTTGGCCGACGTACCACTCGGGGAACAGGTCCAACTCGCGCTGCAGCAGGGCATCGTCATACGGTGGCAGGGCCTGAGCGCCCTCGCCCGGCGCCACACCTTGCAGACGCACGAGCTCCTCGATGGCGGCCTGGTAGCGCGCACGGTTGGTCGAACCCGGCGAGTGGTCGTAGTCGGTCGCCTCCAGGGTCGACAGGAGGGTGTGCTCGCCGAGGTCGCTCAGCAGCATGAAGCCCAGGGGCTCGTCCCAACTCAGGATATGCGGCACGTTGACCCCACCCGCATCCAGCAAACGGTCTACCGCGACGAAAGGGCGGCAGTCTTCCTTGTCCGGAGGGGCGTCCATGATGATGAAGCTGCTGGCCGCCCCGCCAGGGGCCGCGCCCGGTGCGGCGTCCACCCGGAAATAGCGGCGGAAGCTGGCATCGGCGCTGGCCGGGCGCACGGTCTCGGGCAAAAGGCCGTGGGCAGGCGCCACCGCCGCCAGCCAGTCGGAAAAGGCCTGCTGGCGGGTCGCATCGGCCCAGTGGATGGGGGTAGAAGAAGCTGTGCTCATGAGGGGACTGATCCGAGAAAGCCGGCAAGCGGCGCCGACATGAAATAATGCGTCGATTCTAGGCAAGGCCGGTTCACCGAGACGAAGGCCCATGCCGCAGCCCCCTTCATGCGACTGCGATATGTCGTCCGTGGCAACCCGTGCCCTTCGTGATCCTTACGTGACCTCTCAACTGGCCCGCCCCCCCTCTTCCAAGCCCCGCCGCACCGCCGCGACAGCGCCGCGTCTGCGCTGGACGCCTGTTGCCGTGGCCGCCGGGCTGGCCGTGGCGCAGATTGGCTGGCCTGGCCTCGTGCAGGCCGATGAGCGCGACCTCAGCGTGGCGCAGGCGGCCCCGGACACGGCCACGATGTCGCCCTCGGGGGCCCTCCCCCCGCTGCGCTTCAGCTTCACCCTGCCTGCGCCTCAAGGCCCACTGCACAACGGCAAGCTGCCGCTCTTTTTCGAGGCGGACAACCTGGAAGGCGAATCCGGCACACGCACCCGGGCCACAGGCTCCGTGCGCTTGCGCCAGGGCGACCTCACCGTGCGCGCCGACGAGCTCACGCACACCCAGGCCGACAACACCGCACGCGCGCTCGGCCACGTGGTCATCACGCGCAACAACAACATCTTCAGCGGGCCCGAGCTGACACTCAAGCTCGACACGCTGGAGGGCGAATTCATCCGCCCGCACTTCTGGTTCTCGCGCACGCGCGCCGGCGGCGATGCCGAACTCGTCGAGTTCCTGGGCGCCAACCGTCTGCGTGCCACCAAGACCACCTACAGCAGCTGCACCCCGGCCAACACGGCTGACGGCAGCCCCGGCGAGCCCGACTGGTCGCTCAAGACCAGCCGCATCGACCTGGACTTCGATGCCAACGAAGGCAAGGCCGACAACGCGGTGATCTGGTTCAAGGGTGTGCCCATCCTCGCTGCGCCCACGCTGACCTTCCCGCTCAACGACCAGCGCAAATCGGGCTGGCTGCCACCCAGCTTCGACTTCGACAGCAAGAGCGGCTTCGAGCTGTCTGCGCCTTATTACTGGAACATCGCGCCCGACAAGGACATGACGCTGGCGCCCACGCTGTCTGTGCGGCGCGGGGCGGGCCTGGATGCGGAATACCGCTACCTGGCCCCGCACGACGAAGGCACATTGCGCGTGGTGGGCCTGCCCGACGACCGTGTGGCCATGCGCTCGCGCGGCCTGGTGGACTTCGGCCACAAGGGCAACCTCAACAACGGCAACCTGCTGTCGCAAACCAATTACGAGCTCAAGTGGCTGCGCGTGTCGGACGACGACTACTGGAAGGACTTCCCGCACGGCCGGCCCTCCCAGACACCGCGCCTGTATGACAGCCACGCCACCATCGAGCGCCAGCTGAACGCGCGCAACTGGGGCCTGGGCAACAGCCAGACCACGCTGTACGGCAGCGTGCAGACCTGGCAAACCCTGCGCGACCTGGACCCGCTGGCCGACCCGGCCCTGAGCAAGATCGACACGCCGTACCGCCGCGAACCCCAGATGGGCCTGCGCAGCCGCAGCGGCAATGACACCGGCATGGTCTGGTCCATGCAAGGCGAGTTCAACCGCTTCACCAACCAGGATCCGACCAAGCCCACCGGCAACCGGCTCAATGCCATCGGTCAGTTGAGCCAGTCCTTCAACCTGGGCGGCCTGAACCTCACCCCCAAGCTCAGCCTCAACGCCACCAGCTACGACCTGGATCAGGCGATGGCCAGCGGCAGCCGCAGCGCCACACGCGTGCTGCCCACCTTCAGCCTGGACTCGGGGCTGACCATGGAGCGCCCGGTTCACCTGTTCAACCGCGACCTGACCCAGACCCTGGAGCCGCGCATCCAGTACGTGCGTACGCCCTACAGCGACCAAAGTCAGCTGCCGCTGTTCGACAGCGCGCCGCGCGACTTCAACCAGTACGCCATCTACAGCGAAAACGCCTTCACCGGCGGCGACCGCATCTCTGACGCCAACCAGATCACCCTGGGCGTGACCTCACGCCTGCTGGACGACCGCACCGGCAACGAAGCCTTGCGCCTGGGCGTGGTGCAGAAGATGCTGCTGGCTGACCAGCGCATCAACCCCGATGGGCCCGATCCCATCACGCAGCGCCTGTCCGACCTGTTGCTGCTGGGCTCGGCCTCGGTCATCCCCAACTGGAACCTGGACGGCTCCATGCAGTTCGACGCACAGAACCACGCCATGTCGCGCGGCCTGCTGGGTGTGCGTTACTCGCCCGGCCCCTGGCGCACCGTGGGGGCGGCCTACCGCTACACCCGCGACGCCAGCGAACAACTCGACCTGGGCTGGCAATGGCCTCTGGCCGGCCCCGTGCCCTCCAGTGCCCAGGTGCGCGACCAGGCCGTGGCCGACCCGCTCAACCTCACCGGCAAACGGGCCGTCAACCCCGGCACCTGTGGGGGCACCTGGTACAGCGTGGGCCGCATGAGCTACAGCCTGCGCGACAGCCGCCTGACCAACTCGCTGCTGGGCGTCGAATACGACGCCGGCTGCTGGATCGGCCGCGTCGTGGCCGAGCGCGTGTCCGTGGGCCGTGCCCAGGCCAGCACACGCATCATGTTCCAGCTCGAACTCGCCGGCCTGTCGCGCATCAGCCTGGGCTCCAACCCGCTGCGCGCCTTGAAGGACAATATCCCCGGCTACCAGTTGCTGCACGACGACAGCAAGGCTGCGCCCCCAACCGGCTACTCGCCATTCACGACAGATGACTGATCACACCACACTGACCCGCCATCAGCCCCGCCCCGCCGCACGCCAGCCTCGCACCGTTCGCGCTTTCAGCGCCGTGGTGCATGGCCTGTGCCTGAGCCTGCTGGTCAGCACAACAGCGCCTGCCTGGGCCCAGTTCAAGCAGTCGCCGTCGGTCACGCCGCGCATCCCGGGCACGCGCAACCTGAGCACCGAGCTCAAGATCGAGGGCATCCAGACCACATCCGACTACATCCTGGCCGTGGTCAACCAGGAGCCCATCACCCACACCGAAGTCGACAAGCGGGTGGCCCGCATCACCGACACGGCGCCCGCGGGCACCCGCCTGCCGCCGCCCGATGAACTGCGCCGCCAGGTGCTCGATGCCCTGATCGACGAGAAGGTTCAGATCTCGTACGCCAAGACCATCGGCATGGACATCTCTGACGCCGAAGTAGACGGCGCCATCGAGAACATCGCTGCCCAGAACCAGATGACCCTGGTGGACCTGCGCGCCCGCATGCAAGCCGATGGCCTGGACTTCCAGCGCTACCGCAACAGCCTGCGCGAGCAACTGCTGCTGCAGCGTCTGCGCGAGCGCGAGGTCAACAGCCGCGTCCAGATCAGCGAAGAAGACCTCGATGCCTTCATGAAGGAAGACCCCACCGCGCAATCTGAAGTGGCGCTCAACGTGGCCCACATCCTGATCGCGGTGCCCGAGAAAGCCACGCAGGTGCAGGTGGCCGCCTTGCAGACCAAGGCACAGGGCATCCAGGAGCGCGCGGCGCAAGGCGCCAACTTCGCCCAACTGGCCAAGGAGTTTTCGGCCGACACCAGCACGCGCGATCAGGGCGGGGCCCTGGGCCTGCGCGAGGCCAGCCGCCTGCCCGAGCTGTTTGTGGCCACCACGGCCAAGCTCAAGGTGGGCCAGGTGGCCCCGGTGGTGCGCTCCAACGCGGGCTTTCACATCATCAAGCTGATCGAGCGCGAAAACAGCGCACAAGCCACCTACACGCAACAGCGTGCCCGCCACATCCTGCTGCGCACCAACCCGCAGCAACCCGTGCGAGAACAGATCGACCGCATGCTGGAGATCCGCAAGCAGATCGTAGGCGGCCAGACCAGCTTTGCGCAGATGGCCCGCCAGTACTCGGAAGATGGCAGTGGCGCACGCGGTGGCGACCTGGGCTGGGCAGCCCCAGGCCAGTTCGTGCCCGAGTTCGAGAAGGCCCTGACGGCCCTGCAACCCGGCCAGATTTCCGATCCGGTGGTGAGCCGCTACGGTGTGCACCTGATCCAGTTGATCGAGCGCCGCGAGGTGCAGCTCAACGAACAGCAAAAGCGCGAAGCCGCCAAGCAGGTGCTGCGTGAACGCCGCTTCGAGCCCACTTATGAAGAATGGGCCCGCGAGTTGCGCGCAGCCGCCTACATCGAAATGCGTGATGCGCCCTGATCGTCCTTCCAAACCGCATGGCAAACGGGCCGTTCAAGGTGGCGGCGGCCACATCGCCCGCAAGCGCTTTGGCCAGAACTTCCTGGTGGACCTCGGTGTCATCGACGAAATCGTGCGCGCCATTTCACCCAAGCCGGGCAAGGCACTCATAGAAATCGGCCCAGGTCTCGGCGCGCTCACCAACCCGGTGGTCGAACGCTGCGAGCACCTCACCGTGGTCGAGCTCGACCGCGACCTGGCTGCCCGCCTGCGCAAACGCCCCGAGCTGACGGTCATCGAATCCGACGTGCTCAAGGTCGATTTCAGCCAGATCGCGCAAGAGCGTGGCTGCAAGCTGCGCATCATCGGCAACCTGCCCTACAACATCTCCAGCCCCATCCTGTTCCACCTGCTGCCCTGCGCCTCGCAGGTGGAAGACCAGCACTTCATGCTGCAAAAGGAAGTGGTCGACCGCATGGTGGCCTCACCCGGCAGCAAGGACTTCGGTCGCCTGAGCGTGATGCTGCAGTGGCGCTACGACATGGAATGCGTGGTCGACGTGCCGCCCGAATCGTTCGACCCGCCACCCAAGGTGGACTCGGCCGTGGTGCGCATGGTGCCGCGCGCCCAACCGACCGAGGTCGACCCGGCTGTGCTGGAGCAGATGGTGGCCGTGGCCTTCTCGCAGCGACGCAAGATCCTGCGCCACACGCTGGGCCAATGGATCGAGCAGAACGGCATCGACACCGATTTCGACCTGCAACGCCGCGCCGAAGAAGTGCCCACGGAAGAGTTTGTGGCCCTGGCCGCGCTCAAGCAGCCTGACACCCCTCGGTAAGCCACGAACGCGGGCCTGCACGCGCCGCAAAGCTCACTAAACTGAGCACATGAAAACTTACCTTGTTGGTGGCGCGGTGCGTGATCGCCTGCTGGGGCGCCCATCCGGTGACCGCGACTGGGTCGTGGTGGGCAGCACGCCTGAGGCCATGAGCGCACTGGGCTACACCCCTGTCGGCAAAGACTTCC
>JACPOH010000401.1 GCA_016185075.1 Aquabacterium sp.
AGAACGGCCGACAGCCGGAGAGCTTCGGGGTCGAGGGCTGGACGAATGTGCGAACCGGCGCCCCGGACGACTGGCGCGCTACCATCGAGCAGTGGCGCGGGCTGGGCGCAACCCACATCACCCTCCGCGTCGCCGGCCTCGAGTCCCCCGCTCCCGACCGTCACATCGACGCCATGCGCCGCTACCGCGAGGCAATCCCGGCCGAAGCCTTGACCAGCTGAATGGAGGGAACCGCGGCGCACCCATGAAACTCAAGACCGTCTCGCGCTGGTTCTTCCTGATGGTGGTGATGGCCTTGCTGGCCAACTTCATCTTCCTGATGCTGATCCGGCAGGCTTATCTGTCAGCCGAACAGGCCGTGCAGCGCCGCACCGACACCATGAAACTGGTCTCGGGGCTGCAGCATGAAACCGCCTTGTTGCGGCGCCTGGTGAGCGCCTACACCGCCACGGCGGACCCCCGCTACCTGCTTTATTACTACGACGTGCTGGCCATCCGGGAAGGCAGCAAGCCCCCGCCGGAGGTCGATGACCACAGCCTCTACTGGGAAGACGTGATCGCCGGCCGTCGGCCGCACACGCTGCCGGCAGGCCAGAAAGGCGTGCCCTTGATCCAGCGCATGCAGGCGCTCGACATCAGCGAAGACGAGCTGAAGGGCTTGCGCAAGGTGCTGGAGGCCAGCGAACGGCTGAAGAAGACCGAGCAGGTGGCCTTTGCCGCCACGCAAGGGCTGTATGACCGCGCCCACCAGACTTATGTTTCCGATGGCGAGCCCGACCTCAAGTTCGCCGGCGAGCTGGTGCACTCGCCCACCTACGAGGCGCAATCGGCGGATCTGGCCCGTGCGGTGGCCAACCTCAGCCTGGCCACCGACGCCCGTACCGCCGCGGCCCGCGTGCACGCCGCCTCGCAGCTGGAGCACTACATCATCCTGACCCTGGGCGTGGACCTCGCCCTGGTGCCTGCTCTGCTGCTGGGCCTGTACGCCATGCAGAGCCGGCTGCTGCAGCCCATCACCCGGCTCGATCAGGTGGCGCACCAGCTGGCGCGCGGCAACTATGACGCGCGCGCCGGCGGTCGCCAGAAATGGGCCGAAGAGCTCGACACCCTGGCCACCACGCTCAACACCATGGCGCACGCGGTGCAGAACGACATCAGCCAGCGGGCCCGCGTCCAGGCCGAATTGCGGGAGGCACGCGATCAGGCCGAAGCGGCCACGCGGGCGAAATCCATGTTTCTGGCCAACATGAGCCACGAGATCCGCACGCCCATGAACGCCATCCTGGGCATGACGCACCTCGCCTTGCAGACCCCGCTCGACGAGCAGCAGCGCGACTACCTCAACAAGGTGCAATCGGCCTCGTCGATGCTGTTGGGTGTGATCAACGACATCCTGGACTTCTCCAAGATCGAAGCTGGCAAGCTGGAGCTGGAGTCCGCCCCCTTCTGCATCGAAGACGTGGTGGGCAATGCCATGAGCCTGCTGCGTCAGCATGCGCAGGAAAAGGACATCGAACTGCTGTGCGCCTTCGAGGACGCCACCTTGTTGTCGGACGCCAGCACCGTGTATGGCGACGCGCTGCGCGTTGGCCAGGTGCTCACCAACCTCCTGTCCAATGCGGTCAAGTTCACGCACCTCGGGCACGTCAAACTCACGGTGGGCCTGATCAGCCGCGTGGGCGATCGCCTCATGCTGCGTTTCGAGGTGCGCGACACCGGCATCGGCATGAGCGAGTCCCAGGTTGATCGCCTGTTCATGGAATTCACCCAGGCCGACGGCTCCACCACCCGCAAATATGGCGGCACCGGCCTGGGCCTGAGCATCTGCAAGCGCCTGGCACGGCTGATGGGCGGTGACATCGTGGTGGCCAGCAAGCTGGGCGCGGGCTCGTGCTTCACCTTCACCGTGCCCTTGCGCCTGGCGCAGGCCAGTGCGCTGGCGGCCGTGTCGCGCCATGTGGGCGGCATGCGCGTGCTGGTGGTCGACGATCAGATCGAGACCTGCCAGACGCTCAGCGGCCTGCTGGGTGCCCTGGGCGTTGGCCAGTCGGACGGCGGGCTGATCAACACGGTGTCCACCGGCGATGAGGCGGTCCAGGCGGTGCAGCAGGCCGTGGCAGTGTCGCAGGCGTATGACCTGATCTTGCTCGACTGGGTCATGCCTGGCATGAGCGGGGCCGACACGCTCGCCCGTTTGCGCGAGATCCAGCCGGAGGCGATGGTGGTCGTGATGTCGGCCTACGGTTCCGACAGCCTGCGTGCCGAGGCCATGAAGGGCGGGGCGCACAGCTTCCTGACCAAACCCATCCTGCCCGAGGGCTTGCGCAGTTTGCTGCACCGGCTCAAGGGCGGCGGAGCGGCCACGCCGATCCAGGAGGGGCGTGCAGAGGACGTGATCCAGCTCGATGGCCTGCGCCTGCTGCTAGTGGAAGACAACCTGCTCAATCAGGAACTGGCCACCGAACTGCTTTGCCGACGCGGTGCCCGTGTCGACGTGGCCGCCAATGGCATGGAGGCGCTGGAGCGCCTGCGGCAAAGCGGCGGGCAGGCTTATGACGTGGTGCTCATGGACCTGCAGATGCCCGTCATGGATGGTTATGAAACCACGCGTGAAATTCGTCACGATCCGTCTCTGCAGCACCTGCCGGTGATCGCCATGACGGCGCACGCCATGGCCGAGGAGCGCGAGCGCTGCCTGGCGCTGGGCATGGTCAACCACATCGCCAAGCCCTTGAATCCCGCCGCGCTGTACGCCGCCCTGGCGCCGTTCTGTGGGCTGGCCGACAAGGTATTGGCCGAGCAGCACGTGGCCGACAGAAGCCGGCGTCCCGCACAGGCCCTCCCCCATATCGAGGGGCTGGACGTGGAGGCCGCGCTTGGCCGTTTCGAGGGAGACCTGCCTTTGTACCGGCTCACCCTGAACGCCTTTGTGGACCATGCACGGCATGTGCTGGACTGGTTGCCCCAGGCGCTGGACCAGCACGACTGGCCGGCGCTGGTGCGCGAGGCGCACACGCTCAAAGGACTGGGCGGGACCATCGGGTCCGAGCCACTCTGGGGGTATGCCCTTGCCTTGGAGCAGGCCGCCCGCCAAGAGGATGCGGCAGCAGTGCAACAAGCTACCGAAACCCTCGTTCAGGCGCTGGCACCGCTGGTCAAAACTCTGCAAAACTACTTGACCGAAATCGAAGTCACGTCAAGCGAGCGGGCCAGCGTGCAGGCAGCCAGCGAACAGGACCTCATCCTGGCGCAGCGGCTCAAGCAACTGGCCGGCGAGTGCGACAGCGAGGCCTTGGCCTTGTGGCAACAGCACCGCAACGCGTTTGCATCCTGGTTGCCCGCTGTCACCACGGCCCGTCTCAACGCTGCACTGGCGCGCTGTGATTTCGATTCCGCTTTCGGGCTGCTGGATGAATTGGACCTGGAGGCCAAACCGCAATGAACGCAGACAAGGAGACCTTGCCCACGGTATTGGTGGTGGACGATGCTCCCGCCAACCTGAGCCTGCTCGCTGGTCTGCTCAACAAGTTCTACCGGGTAAAGCTGGCGCCTTCGGGGGCCAAGGCGCTCGAACTCGCCCGTCGCGGCTCGCCTGATCTCATCCTGCTTGACGTGATGATGCCCGAGATGGACGGCTACGAAGTCTGCCGACGTCTCAAGGCCGACGCCATCACCCGCCACATCCCCGTGCTGTTCCTCACGGCCATGAGCCAACCCGAGGACGAGGCCCGCGGCTTCGAAGTCGGTGCGGCCGACTTCATCCAGAAGCCCATCAGCCCGTCCATCGTGCAGGCCCGCGTGCGCACCCATCTGCAGATCAAGGCTTATCAAGACCAGCTCAGCCGTGACAACGCCTGGCTGCAAACCCAGCTCGAACAGCGCATGGCCCAGGTGGACCAGCTGCGCGAGGCCACCTTGCACGTGATGGTGTCCTTTGCCGAGTTTCGCGACGAAGAAACCGGCAACCACGTCAAGCGCACCCAGGAATACGTGCGCACGCTGGCCAGACACCTGTACGAGCAAGGCGCCCATCTGGACGTGCTCAACCCCGAAAGCATCGACCACATCGCCAAGTCGGCTCCCTTGCACGACGTGGGCAAGGTGGCCATCCCCGACCACATCCTGCTCAAGCCGGGGCGCCTCAATGAAGACGAGCTGGTCATCATGCGCCAGCATGCCCTGCATGGCTGGGAGATGCTCAAGCGCGCGGCCAGCCGCATGGGCGATGACGACGGCTTCCTGCGCCATGCCATGGACATCGCCCGCTACCACCACGAAAAATGGAACGGCAGTGGCTACCCCGACAAGCTGGCCGGCGACGCCATCCCGCTGTCGGCGCGTTTGATGGCAGTGGCCGACGTCTACGACGCCCTGATCAGCCGTCGCCCCTACAAGGAGCCCATGTCGCACGAACGCGCCGTGGCCTTCATCCATGACGGTTGCGGCTCGCACTTCGACCCTGAAATCGTGCAGGCCTTCGATGACACGCTGGACCAGTTCGTGCGCATTGCCGCCACCTGGTCCGACGAATAGCGGTGTGGACCGCCACCCGAATGCACAGGAACACCACAAGATGAAGCGTCTGCAGTTTGCCCGTCTCCTGATCAGCGTGGGGTGCGTGCTGGCCATCGTGCCGGCCGCCCGCGCCGTGGATGTCAGCTCCTCCGGTTTCGGCACGCTGGGCTACGCCGTCTCCGACCAGCCGTACGACTACCAGCGTTTCGTGGACGAGCACGGCACCTTCAAGCGCGACTCCGTGCTGGGTGGCCAGCTCGATGCCAAGTTCAGCCCGGAGTGGTCGGCCACGGTGCAGGCCAAGGTGGCCCCCTCGTTGAACAACGATGACGACTGGTCGCTGACGGCTTCATGGGCCTTCGTCTCCTGGCGCCCCGACAACGACTGGCTGCTGCGCCTGGGCAAACAGCGCGTGCCCATGTACCTCAACTCCGAAAACATGGACGTGGGCCAGACCTACGACTTCGCGCGCCTGCCCTTCGAGATGTACGGCATCTCGCCTTCGAATGACTTCAAAGGGCTGTACGCATCACGCACCTGGGTGCCTGCTGCCGGCGAACTCACGCTGGACGTCTTCCATGGCAAGGCGGACCTTAAAGCCCGAGCCCATTCAAGGGATCTCGGTGCCATCTTCATGCCGGTGTCCACCACCATCACCGGCACCGTGCTGACCCTCAGGCAGGACAGCTCCGTGTGGCGTGCCGGTCTGCATCACGCCGTCACGCGCCGACGCGATGGGCAGGACTTTCCCAGCCATTACCCCTACGTTTCAGCGGGGCCGGGCGTGGGCTATTACGCGGTGGACCCCTTGATGGTGGGCGCCGAGCCCATCGGAATGACCCCCAGCATCGTGAACGACGTGATCACGCTGGGCGGTGACATCGAGGTCGCCCCCAACTGGCGCCTGGTGAGCGAGCTGGCCCGCAACATCCAGCGCCGTACCGAAAACGGCGCCAACACGGCGGGCGGCTACGTGGCCGTGCTGCACAAGATGGGTGAGCTGACGCCCTATGTCAGCTATGCGCGGTTGCGCTCCATGGGCGTGTCGGTGCGCAATGCAGAGCTGCTGAACGCCGCTCAGCTCCCCGGGGATCCATATGGCCTGAACGCCTCCCAGCGTGCCGCCTCCGACGCCATCATGGTCTACGACCAGGACACCCTGGCCATCGGCAGCTCGTATGCCCTGACCCCGCAAAGCAAGCTCAAGGCCGAATGGGCCAACACCCGCATCGGCAAGCGCTCGGCCACCGTCAACTCACCGGCCGGTGAAGACCTGGTCCGCAGGCAGCGCATCAATGTGCTGTCCCTCAACTACAGCTTCGTGTTCTGAGGGGCCGCACATGAAACGATTCAAACGCTTTCTCTGTGCGGCCGGGTTGCTCGGTCTCATCCTGTGGGGCTCGCCGGCCATGGCGGGCGTGGTGGTCGTGGCCCACGCCAACATGCACAAGCTGGATCTGCCCACCCTGCAACGCATCTACACCGGCAAGGTCATTGAAGTGGCCGGGGTGTCCGTGGCCCCGGTCAACCTGCGTGCCGGGCAGGCCTTGCGCCAACGCTTCCTGGCCGACTACCTGCAGCAGACCGACGACGCCTACGTGGCGTACTGGACGGTGCGCCGTTATGTCGGCAAGGGCGTGCCGCCGCGCGAACTGCCCACCGTGGCCGACGTGATCAGCTACGTGCAGAACACGCCTGGCGCCGTGGCCTATCTGGACGAGGCCGATGTGCCGGCTTCCATGAACGTGGTGCTGCGCAAATGATCGGCATCAAGCCGGCCTGAGCAGCTCAGGCCGTCAGCAGCCGGTACAGCAGCACCCACCAGATCACGGACACCACCACATTGCTGATGGCAAACAGCGCGAGGCGGTGCATCACGTTGTTGTAGCCCAGGTGGACGATGGAGTGCCCCAGCCGCAAGGCCACGTACACCCAGGACAGGCCCAGGATCAGGTTGTCCACGTTCTGCGTCAGGAAGGCCACGAAGCCCGCCACGTAGAAGAGCACCGGCACTTCCAGCAGGTTCATGAAGTTGCGATTGGGCAGACGAACCGCGTCCGGCACGCGCTCGGATTCCCCATAGCGAAAATCTTCGGCTGTGACCTGACCTTGTCTGCCCGCCTTGAAGCGCGCAAACGGGATCATCAACAGCACGTGCATCGTCCACAAGGCCAGCACGGCCATCGGCAGGAAAACGGGCGAATATATGTGCATTTGGGGCGGGCTCCTCTGAATGGGGGTCTCTTGGCGCGGGTTTGGTCGAGACAAGCGCCGCACTCGCGGCTACCATCGTAGCCATTACTCAACCCTGTGATCGCCGGACACCTCGCCATGGGCGCCGACAAGCTGCTATCCGTCTTCGTGGCCGCCATCTGCGTGGTCCTGCTCATCCGGCTCGCTCTGGGCGATGCGCGGCGAGCCCGTCTGGACCGGGCGGCCATCATGGCCTGGGGGCGTGTGCGCTACCAGGCGCTGGCGATCTGGCAATGGCGCCGCAAGCGCCGCTCGGCCGCTCAGGCCAAACTGGCCGCGCAGGAGGTCATCAACCGCGTCCGCCACCGCGTCGAGAAAGACGGCAATGTGCTGACGCCCGAGGCCTTCAAGGAAAAAGAACGCCGCAAGCCGCACTGAAGCGCATCAGCCGGTCTGGCGCGCGCGTGCCGCCTCGATTCCCTGGCCGACCATGGCTGCTGACATCACTCCCAGCAACAAGGTGAGCGCGGCGCCATAGAACACGCCAGAGGGTGAGCCGTGGTCCATCAGCGCGCCAAAAATGGGGGCTGCCAGGGCAAAGCCCAGGTCCAGCCCCGAGTACACCGTGCCGTAGACCCGGCCTGTGGCGCCCGGCGGTGCGGCGCGTTTGATGAGCATGTCGCGCGACGGGCCGGCCAGCCCGGTACCAAACCCTGCCAGGGACACCACGGCGGCCGCGGCCACGCCAGGCATCACGCCCAGGCCACCCAGCGTCAACAGGACGGCTGCCAGCACCATGGCCACGCCAATGGTGCGTTCCAGCCGCTCCACCCGGGCCACCAGAAAGCCGCCCAGCACCATGCCCACCGCCCCGCACACCATGTAGCCCGTCACCACGAACGCCGTGGCCGACAAAGGCAGGTCATACAGCTTGCTCAGCGCCGGGCTGGCAAAGCCCTGGATGGCGCTCAGCGCCGCCGTGCTGAAGAAGAAAAACGAAAAGCACAGCCAGACCGATGGCAGCTTCAGGAAGGCCATCGGGTGCTCGTCCTGCGTTGCCAGAGGCTGTGCCGAGGGCGCGTGCGCCTGATGGTGATCGTCGATGGCCTCGCGGTGCCAGGCCAGCAGCGCGATCACCGCCAGGCCGACGAGCGCGGTGCACAGATAGGCCACACGCCAGCTGCCCGACGCCTCGTGGATACCGATCAGAAACACCGGCGCGGCCGCCCAACCCAGGTTGCCGCTGATCCCGTGGATGGAGAAAGCATGACCGAGGCGGGCAAGGGACACCCGCTTGTTCAGGATCGTGAAATCCGCCGGGTGAAACGGTGCATTGCCCAGCCCTGCCAGGGCCGATGCCAGCATCAAGCCACCATAACCATGTGCCGCTGCCGCCGCCAGCGCCGACGCCACAAAGCAGGCCAGCGCCGCAAACAGCACGGGCCTGGCGCCAATGCGGTCCACCACAAAGCCGGCCAGCGCCTGCCCCACGCCCGAGATCACAAAAAACACACTGACGAGCAAACCCATCTGCGCATAGTTCAGCCCGAACTCCCGCATGAACACGGGGAACAGGGGGGCTAGCAGCAAATGATGAAAATGGGATGTCCCGTGGGCCAGGCCGATCAGGCCAATCGTGGCCGCGTCCTGACGTTTCGCTGGGGCGTCAGCCGCGGGCATGGAGGTCGAAATGCGCATGGTGCGACTGTGCCACACCCCCTGTTCCCGCGTCATAAATAGGCCCGTGGCATCGCCGGTGGTGGTAGGCTGGTGTGCCGCACCAAGCAGATGTCCAGCGTGGACACCATGCCCTGGTGAGGCACGACGCCAAGGAGCGATCATGCCCAGCACCCCGTCTCCATCGTTTGAGCCTGCGGCCACCCGCCCGGGCCACGCGATGCCAGCTTCCCGCGCAGAGATGTTGCGCACCATGTTGCCGCACACCATGGAATGCCTCAAAGCCCGTCAGGCCAACCTGATCGGCGACGACCTGATCGAGGACTACGTGACCCTCGACTGGCTGGAGTGGGCCGGTGGCGGTTTGCGCCTCACGGAAATCGGCCGAAACCTGTGCAACGCCATGACCCGCAAGCCAGGCGGTGTCTGACGGCCTGCCCGGCCAGATTAGGTGGTTTTGGGGCTCGCGTGTTAAAATAGCCTGTTTTGCAGATCGGCATGGTCAGATCTTCCTGACCCTGCCCGGCATCCCCGGTATCGTCCACACTGAGGAAGGACGGCATCGTACCTGACTCAACCTGCTGGAGACTGGCCCATGGCCAAGGAAGAACTGATCGAAATGAACGGCGTGGTGAACGAAGTCCTGCCGGACTCGCGTTTCCGCGTCACCCTGGACAACGGCCACCAACTGGTTGCCTACACGTCTGGCAAGATGAAAAAGCACCACATCCGCATCCTGGCGGGTGACAAGGTCTCGCTGGAACTCTCGCCTTATGACCTGACCAAGGGCCGCATCACCTTCCGTCACATCGAGCGTGGTGGCTACCAGGCTCCGCAGCGTTCGTCGCACTGAGTTCGGGCGTTTGTCCTGCATCAAGAAGGCCGCATTCAGCGGCCTTTTTTGCGTGTTGGAGATACCCAACCCCTGCGAATGAGCGTGGCGCGCGCTGGGGACCATGAGCAAGATGGCATCCGTCGATGTTGTTGAACCGACTGGGAGTCAGAGCATGAGCAATTGGATCAAGCACAGCGCGAAAACCGCCATCGCGATGGTGGTGGCCGCATCCGGCGTGGCTGCGCACGCCTACAGCTTTTCGTGTGTAACCGGTGATCTGGCGCCGGGCAGCAATGCCGTGGGTTGCACCACGGTCGGCACGAGCCTGGCCAGCTGGAGCCTGGTGGGCAACGTGCTGACCATCCAGAACGCCGCAGGCACCGGCAACGGCTCGGTCATCACCGGCATCAGCTTCGATGGCAGCCTGGGTGACACCGTGGCGCTGGCGGCCACGCAAGGCGCGGGCGTCTTGTACACCACGGGCGGTGGTGCCCATCTGCCCGCCAGCCTGAACTGGTCGGTGGACTTCAACTTCCAGCCCGACCGCAAGCCCACCACCAACGGCATCAACGCCGGTGAGTCGCTGGCTTTCAACCTGGGTGGCGTGTCCCTGGCTGACATCCAGAACGGCTCTTTCAAATTTGGCCTGCACATCCAGGCCCTGCCGGGTGAGCGCAGCGAGAAGCTGGTGACCACTGCGGTGCCCGAGCCCGAGGCCTACGCCATGGTGCTGGCTGGGCTGGCCGTGGTGGGCGGCATGGCTGCACGCCGCCGCGTGCGTGGCTGAGGTTTGACAAGAAGGAAAAGCGCCAGCGGGTTCACTCGCTGGTGAGACTGGCCTGACGTGCTCAGGTCAGCGTGTGAGCGACGGGTTTGCGCCTGTCGCTTTTCTTTTTTGTGATGGTCGTGTCACATCGTGACCTGCCTCCTGAACTCGTCGTCCTCACGTGATCTGCAGCGTGCCTTACGCGGCGTAGTCGGCGAAGACGGCTTCGGTGATCTCGACCACGCACTGATCCTGAAAGATCCATGCGTCGATGTGGTGGCGCAGGAAGTCCAGCCAGGCGCCGATCTGCAGGCGGTGGGTGGACTTCATACAATGCCTGCACCTACAAAATTTCAGGAGTGAAGGTGATGCGTGCATTGTTTGCCGTCATCAAGCTATTGACCATGATGGCTGCTGTTGTCACCGCGCTGACAGCCTGCGCGCAGGACCAAGCAGGCAAGCCAGAATCGAGGTCACAGGACGGTGCAACTCAGGCATTGCTTGCTCGTATCAAAAAGCAGTTGGTGCACCTGCCAGGTGGAGCGTTTGAGATGGGCGACTGGGGAAGCGAAGCGGGCTTGCCATATGACATGGAGAAGGACTCGAAACCGCTGCACAAGGTCACTTTGGATGGCTTTTCGATGATGGCGTACAAGGTGACGTACGAGGACTTCGACATCTTCACCGAGGCTATAGGCAGTCCAAAGATCAACTTGGATTTGCTTGAGCGTAGGCCGGGAGAGCGAACTCCGAAGAGGCCGGCCAATGTCAATTGGTATGGCGCGAAAGCCTTCTGTCAATGGATCGGGAAGCTCAGCGAGCTTCCTTTTGACCTTCCGACTGAAGCGCAATGGGAATATGCGGCCAGATCTGGTGGCAAGAGGTTGCTGTTCGCAACTGACAACGGGCAAGTTGATGAAGGGCGAAACTTCCCCGATGACAATTACACACCGCGATTGGTTACGCCCGAGGTGGGGGCGTTTCCTGCCAATTCAGCGGGGCTTTACGGCATGCTGGACTACTCGGCTCTCGAGTGGGTCGCAGATTGGTATCAGCCAGACTACTATCAAAAGTCGCCCGTTGCCAATCCACATGGCCCTGATGCAGGAGCAGTTGATGAACGCAAGCCGGAGTTTGGTCCACAGAAGGTTGCCCGTGGGTTGACTGGTTCGAGCCCGGCATTTGGAGGATTCACGTTTTCACGTGCTGCTCGGTGGCCATATGCTCGAGAGCAGAGTTTCATCAGAAAGATTGATCGCTTGATTACCGATCCTTCTGCCGGGTACAGCGATCGCAATGGGCCTCAATTCAGATGTGTTCTGAATCAAAGCGAAGCCTTATCAGGGCGGTCACGTTTAGACAAATGAACTGGGGCGGAGGCCAGCCTGGCGCAGCGGGGGCAGGGCGCCTTGCGCATCGGTCAGGGCCGGGCGGGGTACGCTCACGCGCTGGCGACCAAAGCGGCGCGCCCACCTATTAGCGCACCCGCTCAACAATCCTTACCGTTTAGTTGGCGCAGCGATTGGATCAACCCAAGGCGTGCCGGAGATCTCGGGCTGAGCCTCCAGCAGCGCGACCTTGGCGTCGATCCTCGCGTGGACGTTGCGAGCTACGTCAAGGAAGGTCTTTTCGGTCCATTCTTCGGGTGTACCGACCATGGCGCCAGCCAAGTCGCGGCTCACTTGGAACAGTCCGCCTTCCTTCTTCACGAACACGGCATACATGTCCAGGTGATAGCCGTCCTTGTATGGGAAGAGGCATACCGTGATATTGAGCCTGTCGCTACCTGCGACGTCTCTCATAGCCTTGGCAGTCCAGGCTGCGCCATCACAAGTTGCCATTTGCAAGCCCAGCGACCCAGCGCCTCCGGCCAGCATGGCGAACTTCGAGCCTTCAAACGGATTGATCACTGCAAAGCGGCCAGGTGTGTCTGGCAATGTCGCGCTCTTTGGGATGGGGGTGGCTTCTTGTGCGTTATTGACATTGCGTCCCAGGCCATCGCTGGTGGCTTTGATGACGCTCTGCTTGGATGCCGTAGTTTTGATGTCGAAGATGCGGTAATACTCGACCGTCTTGGTTTTCTCTGCGAGGTAGTTGTTTGTGGTTCCGCAGGCGGTCAGCGACAGGGCTGCGGCAATGCCAATAATGTGCTTCATTGAGAATCCCTATCTATTGAATTAATGTGTGTGTTGTGCCCATGCTTTCTGCATGAGGCGCATAGATTGAGCGCAAATGCCCGCTTTCGGCACCAGCTACCTGGGCGCATCGGCCGGGGTCATCATGTCCAGGAGAACCGGGTTGCCTGTACTTGTCACGATGCGTGCGGGTATAACTAGCATGGCGACGACAACGGCTGTAAGTGCATTTGTAATCAGAACAAAACTGGAGAAGCAGAGCACAAAACCAATCATGGGGATCCACGGCACGTTCAGATAGCTGACAACCTCATGACGGTATAAGTACAAGGGAATGCAAAGGACTATGGGGAGTAGGAGGCCAATTGGGCCAGGGTGCCACGCGACTCCTGCTTTATCCATGGCAAGTTTGGCGGCAGAGCGACGATACACCGTCGCAACTTCGTAAGGTATCCATACCTTGTCGCGCAAAGCGGCGTTCGCCCAAATGGCCATGCATCTCGTCGCCGTTTGATGCATCCACCACCCGTGCCAAGCAATGAAGGTCAGTAGGATGCTTGCCTTTGCCAAGAGCGGAGCACTGCTATAGAGAGCGAATGCAGAAAGTGAAGCGCCCTGAAACGCCCAAAAAATTGGCACGAACCCCGCAAGGCTAAAGATGGCCATTTGAGGGGCGGTCCAAATCCAGCGCCCAAGAAACATCCAAATGCTAACCAGGATGCTCATCGCTGAGAGTCCCAGCGCACACCATACAGCTGCGTTAGACCAGAAGGGTACGCTGCGAGCAACGTCGTTGCTCAAGAACATGCCCATGCCGCTGCAAATTACAGACACCAACAATGGGATAGGCGCATAGTTTCTAGAGCTTGCGCTATCAGGAATGCGTGCTGAGTAGCTCCACGGTCCGATGGCGTCCCGACCTTCGGGCATGGATACAGACACGTCATTCATAGCGCTGCCCAAGGCTGGTAGTCATTGGGAAATTTGGCGTTGAGATGATCCCAGGACTCCCCGAGCCATCTTCCAGCGCTACGAAGCCAAGGCGCAATCCCCGCCGCAGTGCCGTCCCCATTGCCCTGCCCCTTCCAAGCTTTGCCAGCTTGTTTATCTAATGACTCGATGCCGTAACCCACTGCCCACCCGATACCCAGGGTTAGCGCACCAACGAGAATCGCGGCAACGGCGATTTCAGCTGCGATCATCAAGAGAAACAAAATGGCTGCCACCAAAGCGACGGTCAATACCGCAGCCACAACAGCCTTTACCAAGCTGGCCACCAGAGCCGCTGCCAGGTCATATCCATCCTTCTGGGAATCCGCTTGCCATTCCGCCCATGACGTTGCCGAGCCAAATATGAAGCTTACCAACGCATTGCCTTTGAACGTGCCTCCTACGGCCATGGCCGTCGATTTGAAAACACTGCCTGCCTTGCCGATACCAGCGTAGACCTGCAGGATCTTGGCATTGCCTGGTCCATGTCCACCTGGACCAAATACGGGATTTTTAGCGCTGTAGCCAGTGAAGTAAATCCGAACCTTGCCGCGAACGTATGCAATTTTTGCACTCACGAGCTTGAATGCGCCGTCAGCTTGTTTGTTGATGCTGTGTCGCAGCCAGTTCCAGTTGTCGCCAGCGTATGCGGCGGCGCCGGCAAGTTGCCCAATCAACCAGTTGCGTGTTGCGACTTCGTTGGGGTCAACGTCGGCCACACCGGATTTCCCGCCACCTGCAGCGAAGTAGTCCTTCAGTTTCTGGGGCATACCTTTGCTGTCACCATCGATCACCGCGACGGTTGGGTGTTGCTCTGCAACAGGGGTGACAGGGCGATTGCGGCTGTACATGGTCCAAGCGTCAAGCCCAAAGGCAGTCGGGACTGGGTGAAGTGTCCACTGATCAATCCCCAGCGGATCGCTCGCTTTACATGTGTTGCCGCTTGGGCTTGTGGATGCTGGCGTGGTTTCGTTCTTTAAGACGATCACCATTGGCGCGGGCTTGGTCGTTGGCTCGGTGTCGTAGCGGGTCCGATCAAGTGTGGATGGTTCATAGCGCCCAAGCACTTTGCCATTCGCTTTCAAGATCAGGTTGCCCTTGAAGGTGCGCGCCACCCAGAGGTGCAGGCGCTCGCCATCCTTGAAAGTGACGGTCTGCTTCTTGGTGTGCTGAACGATCTTCTTGTCCCGCGCATTGTAGAAGTCGCTTTGATCAGCTTCGACGGTGTACGACATGCCCTTGAATAGCTGAATCTCAAAGATCACGTCACGATGCTTGCGCAGCATGATTTCCAGCTTGGGCTTGTGGACGACACATCGGACATCCTCCCCCGGAAGGTCGATGCACACCTGTTGCGTGTCAGCTGGAACGACGCGTGGCGTTTTCTTTGGGCTTCGGGACTCTGCGGCGGCGGCAAGTAGGGACATGTTCAATCTCGTTTTGTCGGTGATGGCTGCAGCGGTGGATCAGCTTTTGCGGTTGGGTTGTGTGCTTTTGGCAAACCCAGGCTTGAAGTCAGTGATTTGGGCGGCACCACCTGCTACGGTGACGGCATGCTCAATGCCCGCGCCATCTCGTAGTTTTAAGGGTTCTGACGTTGGTAGCTCGCCGTCCGCATTGAGCAAGCTCACTTGCAGCGGCCGCTTGGGTATCGCTACAGCAGATTGAGCGAAGCTCATGCCTGGCGTTGAGGCGCTCCCCCCCGAAGTCAACTCCTTCATCGACGCCAGGAAACTCGCATTCCCACTCGTCCCGATCTCGATGTTCCCGCCTTCGATCTTGATGTAGCCCCCACCCCCATTGAGCAGGATCTTCTCGGGCGCGCTGATGGTGATGCTGGCTGCGGTGGATTGAATGTCCACGGCCTGAGCAGCCGTCAAGGTGAACGTATCGCTTTGCGCCTGCACGTTCACATTGCCGCTGGCTGCATGCAACTTCATGCCCACATCCTGCACGGCGCGTGGGCTGTCTTTGGCTTCGCCGCGGGTGAACAGGCTGATGCCGTCCTTCACAGCCCAGGCGGTGTGGCGTTGGCTCAGGAGATTGGTGTCTTGCCCCGCTGTGAGCGTGGTGTGCTGGCCCACGCTGAGCACGCTGTGGGCGGGCGTGGCGCTGCTGATGTCAGCGGCGGCGCTGAGGATGAGGTCCGGCCGTTCGGTGATGGGGATGCTGCCGTGCCCGCCGTCAATGGCCACCATGTCGCCGTCAGCTGAATCGGCGCCTGTATCGGTGGCATCTCCGCCCGAAGACGCCATGCCCTTGAGGCTGCCCAAGGTGGCCTGCATGGCCAGTTGCGCTGGCAGCTTGACTGGTGCGGCCTCATGGGGCAGTTTGGCCAGATGGGTCTGGGCGTTCTCACTCAGGGCTTTGAGCAGTTCGGCATGGCTTTGAAGTTGGGCCTGTGCCTCACGTGTGTTGGTGGGCTGGCCTTGCGTGCCGCTGGTGCCACCGTTGCGCGCGTGCGTACTGATGTGAAGCCCGCTGCCGGCGCGCACGGCGCCCTGGGCCTGGGTGTGTAGCTCCAGCCCGTGGCCGCGCTGGGCCAGGCGCTGGTTGTCGTTTTGCTGAAGCAGGTGGCCGATCTGCAGCCAGGTCTGGCTTTGCGTGGTGTGGGCCAGCACGCGGCCTTGGGTCGAGGTGTCGTCCAGCACGAGCTGGTTGCAGGCGCCGCCGCCGGCCTGGGATGTGTCCAGGCTCTGGCTTTTGAAGCCGCTCAAGCTGGCGGTGTGGGCGTGGCCCTCCAGCTCGCCTTGTCGGGCTGAGCCGGGGAACCACGCGGGCGCGTTGCCGGTGGCATGGGCCGCGCCGCTTGCCACCGCATTGCCTTGGGCGTTGTCGCTGCCCTGGCCGTTGTAGGCCGCGCCGATCACCACGGGGCGGTCGATGTCGCCCTCCACGAAGGCCACGACCACTTCCTGGCCCAGGCGCGGGATGAAGACGCCGCCCCAGTTGGCGCCGGCCCAGTCTTGCGCCACACGCACCCAGGTTCCAGCGGTAGCGGATGCTGGGGCGTTGTCGCCATTGCGGTGCGACAGGCGGTGGCTGCTGCCCGCGCCGCGCTGCCAATGGAACTGCACTTTGACGCGCCCATCGCGGTCAGTGTGCACGGGGCCGTCCAGGCCAACGACCAGGGCCGTCTGGGTGCCCCAGACCGTGGGTTTGGGGTGGAGCAGGGCGCCATGCTCGTCCGTCAGGGCCGGGCGCACGGGCACGCTCACGCGCTGGGCGTCAAAGCGGGCTTCGTACAGGGGCTCGGTGCTGGCGTTGCTGGCGGCGGCATCCTTGGCAGGGGCGTGTTCACCGCCGAGCAAGGCGTGCCCCAGCAGGTGCTGCAGGCCGGCTTTGGCGTCGGCGCTGAGGTTGTTGCGCGCGGTGTGCACCACGCTGAGTACGACAAAGAGGGCGGCGTCATCGCCGCCATGCAGCAGGTCAGCATCGTGCTCGGCGTGGTCGAGCAGCGTGAACGTGGTCGCTGGCGCCAGGGTGCGCACAGTGGCGCGGCCTTCGAACTGCTTGCGCCGCGCTTGCAGCGATTGCAGGTGGACCAGGGCCAGCCGTTCGGCCTCGGCCGGGGTTTCAAAGGCGTAGGCGCCGGGCTGGTCGGTGTGGACCAGGGGCATGGGCTGATCATGTGCGGCGTCCACCTCGGCGCTGGCTGCATGGTTGGTCACCGAGCGGTAATCGAAGCTGGCGGTGTTCAGCGTCGTGGCCCCGGTGCGGCGCTTGCCGTGCCAGCGGGTGATGCTGTCTTCCTTCATCACCGCGCCCGATTGCGTGAAGCGGATGCGGCTTTGCTGGTTGGACGTGAAGGCGCCGTTGTGGTCGGCAATCACCAGCGTGTGGCTGCCCAGCGTGGCCGTGTCGGATGCCTCACCCGAGTGCTCGAACCAGCAGAACAGGCCGTTGGCAGCCCACAGGCGCTGCAGAAAATCGAAGTCGGTTTCGTCGTGCTGGCTGAGGGTGCTCAGTTTGGGATAGACGCCAGCGTCCTGGAGATCCCAGCGCCACTTGGGTTGCAGCGTGCCTTGCGCGGCGTAGTCGGCAAAGATGGCCTCGGTGATCTGGACCACGCTCTGGTCCTGGAAGATCCAGGCGTCGGTGCGGTGGCGCAGGAAGTCCAGCCAGGCGCCGATCTGCAGGCGGTAGCGGGCGTAACCGCCATCCGACCCCAGCAACTCGAAGCCCATGACGTGGCCATGGAAAGGGCGCAGCTCGGTGGTGCTGTGTGCGGTGAGCAACTCCAGCAGCACCGGTTGGCCGATCAGCCCGGTGGGCTGGATGCTGGCGTGGGTGCTCAGGGCCAGCAGTTCGATGGCGAAGGCAGCCTGGGCCTGACGTGGGCCGATGCCTTCTGTGATGCGAGCCCGTTCGGCCAGCAGCACGTTCGGGCCCAGCGGGGTGTGCAGCCGCAGCAGGCGCGTGTGCTGGTTGGGGCCGGTGCCAAGCAGATCGCCCAGCAGGCCATCGACCAGGTCGTGTACGGCGCCGGCCAACGCAGATTGGATGCCGGAGAGGTCGGTCATGCTTCCATCCCAAATTTCTTATAGGGCGAATCAAGGGGAACCCAGGTCGCCTGAGGCTGGGAAGTTATCGCAAAAGGGCCGACGCAAGCCGGCCTCACCCCCGCTTGGGGGCCCGCCTGGCGCCATCAATGTGCAAGCAATTGTTAGGGGGCGCTTCAAGTGCAGCCAGTTTGCGCCGGCGGCCTGATTTCACGGCTTTGACAACACCCTGCGTTGTGCCCCGGTTGACAGTTGTAACGGCTTTGGCACACTGTTTGCAGCGAGTGGCATCATGAGTGCAAACCAGATTCACCCGCCCGTTGTGCTGGTGCCCGCCTGTCAGCGCATCCTGGGGCGTCATCCCTTCCATGTCGCGGGCAAAAAGTACATCGATGCGGTGCGCCTGGCCGGTTGTGTACCCTTGGTGGTGCCCGCCGCACAAGCCGACGAGCTGCCTGCCTTGCTGGATCTTGCCAGCGGTATTTTGTTGACGGGCTCGCCCTCCAACGTCCACCCCAGCCATTTTGGCGAAGAGGTGCTGGACGAATCCCTTCCTCTGGACCCCGAACGTGATGCCTGGACGCTGCCCTTGATCCGGCTGGCGCTGCGCCGTGGCATGCCCTTGCTGGGTATCTGTCGGGGCTTCCAGGAGGTCAACGTGGCGCTCGGTGGCTCGCTGTACCAGGCGGTGCACGAACAGCCGGGCCTGATGGACCACCGCGGTGATGGCAGCAAGCCCGTTGAAGAGGAATACGGCGAGTCGCACCCGGTCAAGCTGATCCATGGTGGGGCGCTGGACCGTGCCTTGCACGGCTTGGCCGAGCCGGTTGTGCAAAACGGTGAGTTCATGGTGAACAGCCTGCACGGACAAGGCGTGAAGCGGCTGGCCGATGGCGCCCGCATCGAGGCCCTGGCGCCTGATGGCGTGGTCGAGGCTTTCTCATGGCACCCCGCAGCCGATGACACCGAAGCGGTGCATGGCGGCTTCAACCTGTGTCTGCAATGGCACCCGGAATGGCAGGCCGCCAGCAACCCGGTGTCTCAACGCATCTTCAAGGCTTTCGGGTCGGCTTGTGCCGCTTACCAGTCTGCGCGCCTGTCGCCTTCGGGGGCGGCGTCAGACCATGTCGAGCGCGTGCAGCATCCTGCAAGACGGTAGTTCAACCCCGCACACAAAGAACTTAGGTGATGACATGCAAAGCAAGTTACCCGGCAGCTTCAGCGATCTGGAGCAATGGCTCAACGAGC
>JACPOH010000402.1 GCA_016185075.1 Aquabacterium sp.
AAGGCCGAAGGCATGGGCATGGGGCTGGCGATCTGCCGCTCCATCATTGAGCTGCACTACGGCGTGCTGGATGCGGGGGACGCGCTCGAGCGCGGTGCGGTCTTCTCTTTCAGTTTGCCGGTGAACGCAGCCGATGCCGAATCCGATTCAGCCCCATTCATGGAGGACAGCGCATGATGCAGCCGCCTTTGACGAACAAGGGTGTGGTCTACCTCGTTGACGACGAGGCCGTGGTGCGCGATGCGCTGGTGTTCCTGCTGGGCTCGCGTGGGCTGGTGGTGCACGCCTTTGACAGCGGACCTGCCTTGCTGGCGTTTCTGGCGAGAGCCGGCCAGCCCCTGCCGGGGGTGTTTGTGCTGGATGTGCGCATGGAGCCCATGTCGGGTTTGATGCTGCATGAGGCCTTGCTGGCCTTGGGCTTGCGCAACCCGGTGCTGTTTCTCAGCGGGCACGGCGACATCCCCATGGTTGTCGAGGCTTTGAAGAAGGGTGCCTTCGATTTCCTGGAAAAGCCCTACAGCGACAACACACTGGTGGACCGCATCGAGCAGGCCCTGGCTGTCGAGGCCGCCTCGCGTGCCCACAATGCGCAGGCCCAGGAACGTCAGGCACGGCTGGCCAGCCTCAGCGAGCGAGAACAGGACGTGATGCACCGCGTGGCGGCCGGCAAGCTCAACAAGGTGATTGCCGACGAACTGCACATCGCCGTGAGAACGGTGGAGGTTCACCGTGCGCGGGTGTTCTCCAAGCTCGGGGTGCGCTCCGCGGCTGAACTGGCGGGCTGGTTGGCCGGTGGGTGAGTTGACGACGACAGGGGGCAAAGGGTGTCAAGTCGCGGGGTGCGACAGGTGAAACCCTTGCCGGACCACAGAGGCCATTTGGTAGATTGACTTACTCATTATTCACATGTGGACGAGTCGATGTTGCCTGCAAGCCTTTCGCGTTTCCGATCTGTCAAATGCCTGGCCTTGGGCCTCAGTGTGGGCCTCGGTGGCCTGATCAGCGCGCCTGCCTGGTCTGCCCAGACAGCCTGTGTCTTCGACATCATTGGCACCACGGGGCCCGCATTTTCCGCAGCCAAGGATTTCGTGCTGGCCATGCAGAAGCTCAACATGGGCGTGGACATCGAGCTCAAGGCCTACACCGACGAGCGCGTGGCTGCTGAAGACTTCCGAAGTGGCCAGTGCGACGCCATGGCGGTGACGTCCTTCCGCAGCAAGCCCTACAACCTGGTGGCCGCCACGGTGGATGCCCTGGGCGCGACCACCATGGAGCGCAACGGCAAGATCGACATGGAGAGCAGCTACGAGATCCTGCGCAAGGCCATCGAGGTGTTTGCATCGCCCAATGCCTCCAAGCTGATGGTGCAGGACAAGTACGAGGTGGCCGGCATCATCCCCATGGGCGCCGCCTACCCCATCGTCAGTGACCGCAAGATCAACAGCGTGGAGGCGGCTGCGGGCAAGCGCATCGCCGCGTTTGACATAGACAGGGTGCAGACCATGGCGATCGAGCGCATCGGTGCGCAGCCCATCCCTGCCGACATCACCAACTTCGCCAGCAAGTTCAACAATGGGCTGGTGGACGTGATCTTCGCCTCGGCGCTGGCCTACAAGCCACTGGAGCTGTACAAGGGCATCGGCACCAAGGGTGCGATTTCGCGCATGCCCATCACCTTCCTGACCTACCAGGTCATCATCAACAAGAGCAAGTTCCCGCCTGGGACGGGTTTGAGGGCGCGCCAGTACTGGCTCGGCCAGTTCGACACGACCATGGCGATGATCCGCAAGTCGGAAGCCGAGTTGCCTGCGAAGGTATGGATGGACATCCCCTCTGCCGACCTGGTGCGCTACATCCACATGCTGCGCGATGCGCGCGTGGAAATCGCCGAGGTTGGCTTGTATGACAAACGCGCCTTGAAGGTGCTCAAGCGCATCCGTTGCGACATGAAGCCCAACGATTCGGAGTGCACCAGCCCGGCTGAAATCGAATGGCCGGACAAGCCGAAGGCTACGCCGGCCACCAACTGAGTGCCAACTCAGGCGAGTGAGCGCGCTTACTTGAGCGACTGAATGTAGGCGATGACGTCGGCGCGTGCGTTGGCGTCATCCAGCCCGTCATACTTCATCTTGCCACCCGGCACCAGCTTCTTGGGACGTGTGATGTACAGGTCGATCTTGTCGGGGGACCAGGTGATGCCGCTTTGCTTCATGGCGTCCGAGTAGTTGAAGTCAGGCACTGAGGCGGCCTTGCGCCCGACAACGCCAAACAGTGGCGGGCCCTTCTTGGCCTTGCCTTCCTTCGGGCTGTGGCAGTCGCCGCATTCACCCGCAAAGACATCGGCGCCTTTTCTGGCATCGCCTGCCGCCGCGGCATGGCCTGCCATGGTCAGCGTGCACACGGCCATCAACAACGCGTGCATGGGCTTCATGTTCTTCATCAATTGCTTTCTCTGATGCGGTTGGTCAACCAGGTTGTCTGGGCGTGGTTTCAATCAGCACGTCCTGAGGCTCCACGCCGCCTTCAGGTTCCTTGTGCGCAATGCCGTAATGGCAATCGATACAGGTCTTGCTGCCATTGAGCAGCTTCTTGTGCTGCGTCTGGGCGGTCTTGCCTTGCATCTCGGGGTCCATGGCCTTGACGTCATGGCAGTTGCGACACTCCTTGGAGTCCGTCTGCTTCATGCGCAGCCAGACCTTCTTGGCCATGTCCAGCCGGTGAGCCTCGAACTTGTCCTTGGTGTCGATGGTGCCCAGCATGTGTTGCAGTACGTCGTTGGAGGCCCGCGCCTTGCGGATGACCGTGTCGACGAACTCGTGCGGCACGTGGCAGTCCGAGCAGATGGCTTTCACCCCGGTGCGGTTTTTCGCATGGATGGTGTGGCTGTACTCGGCGTAGTTGTTGTCCTTCATCTCGTGGCACGAGACGCAGAACTCGAGGGTGTTGGTGTGGTCAACGGTGGCCTTGCCGCCAACGGCCAGCGCCGCGCCCACCATCATCAGAAGAATGGCCTGAGCCTCGAGGAACTTGGCCCAGGGCTTCTGGTTCTTGATGCGTTGCCAAAGAGACTTCATCTCGTGCTCCACCAGCACCTTGCTGCACCAGGGGGCGCAGGCAAGGCACGGTCTTCATGTCCTCAGATTCAGAACGAGGTCCAGGCGAACAGCCGCAGGCTGTTCATGTCGCCTGGCTTGGCCAGCACCGTGGAGATGTCGTTGTCCTCGTCATAGCTGACGAAGCGCTTGAACTGGATGTACTGCATGCCCACACGCAGATTGGCCCAGGGTGCGGCCCAGGACGACTCTTTGCCCCAGGGCGTCCAGTCCACCTGGTAGATGAAGCCGCGGTTGCCGGCGTGCTGGTCTTCGCTGGTGGCCTTGAAGTAGCCCAGGGTGGCGCCATAGGTGTTCTGGAAGTGGTAGGACGCGGCCAGCTTGGTGTTCTTGACCGTATTGCCTTCGTCCACACCGCTCACATTGGCCGTGGTGTGCTCGCGGATGTAGCTGCCATTGACCGTGACCACATGCTCGCGTGTGCCCAGGAACTGGTAGCTGCCGTCGATGCCGACGTCCTTGAACTTGACCGAGTCGGCTGAAGCGCGGTCTTCCAGCTTCCCGTTGAAGGCCAGCAGCCCCACGTTCCAGGCTTGCGTGCGCATGTCCTTCATGTAGGCCAGGCGCACATAGGGCGCGTTGCTCATGCCGGCGAACTCGGCGCCTTCAGGGTAGCGGCCCACGCCCAGGCGCGACTGCATGGCCGGTGAAATGCTGTTGTACAGCCCCAGCTCTGCATAGATGTTGTCGTTGATCAGGCTGTAGGCATTGACGCCGATGACGCGTTGTTCAACCGAAGCCGAAACCATGTCCACACCCGGGCCGGCCGCGCGTTCCGTGGCGGTGTAAGGGAAGCTCCAGACGGACAGGGTGTTGAACGGGTCCTGAACCGTGGGGTTGTTGTTGATGGACACGCCAACGAGTGCTTCCTTGTCACCGCCCACGTTGACGGTGGTCGCGTAGCGCAGGTCTGCCTGGTCGATGCCGGTGGTGTGTTCAATGCCGTTGTTGGTGACCTGCACGAAGCTGCCGATGTTGTCGCTCAGCTTGCCGGCGAGGAACACGGAAGACTCTGCCAGCCCCAGCTTGGACGAGCTGACGTTGTTGCCATTGGCGTCCGGCTCCTTGAAGCGGGCGTACTCTGCAATCACCATGGCTGACAGCGGGATCTTGCCGGCCTTGCCGTCAGAGTCCACATAAGCGCCGAGCTTGAACTTGATGCCGAAGGGGGTCAGT
>JACPOH010000403.1 GCA_016185075.1 Aquabacterium sp.
CCCTTGCGCAGCGGCTCGGAGTCATCGATCACGGCCACCTGCGCATCACGCGCGGCCACCAGGCCTTGCAGCGAGCCGAGAATGAAGGTCGATTGCGTGCGCGTGCGCTCGAAGATCTTGAGCAGCGCGTCGAGCTGTTCACGCACGGCCGGGTCCTTGGCCGCGGTGAGCTTCAGGTCAGCATTGCCATTGAGCAAGCCTTCGGCGATTTCCTTGAAGGCGTTGAGGTCCTTGCCGAGCAGGAACACGGCCTCGGTCGACACGCCTTCCACTGTCAGGAATTCGTTGGCCGACTTACCGATACGCTGCGTCAACATCACCAGTTGGTTCAACGAGGCGGCTTCAGCTGGCGTCACGGTGCCCTTCTCGATCTTGGTGGTGGCAATGCCTTCGGCCAGATCCAGCAGCTCGGAAGACTGGCTGTTGACTTCGCGCAGCGCCTGGCTCACCTGGGTCAGCGTCTGCTTCTGCTTCAACACGTAGTCGGCGTTCTTCTCGGCGCGGTCCACCAGGGGCAGCAGCTTGGTGAGTTCTTCCTTGGCTGCGCCATGAACCTCGCTCAGGCCCAACGCGGAATCGCCTTTGTTCAGACCACGCACATTGCTGGCGAGCACCTTGGAGCTGTCGGCCACTTCGCCGAAAGCCTGGGCGCGACCGATCAAGGCCTGCGACACCGACTTGGCCAGACGTTGCGACTGCATCAGCGCCTGACCGGTTGCACCGGACTGGGCAGCACGCCGGTCGGCGGCCGTCACCGACAGGAAGGCAGACAGCAGCAGACCCAGCATGCCCACACCGAGCGCACCGCCGATGAAGCGTTGCTGGCGATCCAGACGCCATTTGCCGATGACCGGCAGACCGGTTTGCGGCTCGGCCATCAAAGGGCCCTCGGCGGCTTCGGCCTTGAGCCGGTTGTCATGGTAGTCAGGTGGGAACTCGGACGGCGCGGCCTCCGAGATGATCGAGTCCGAGGTGATCGTGCTGCCGCCAGGCTGGATGGTCGAAGGCGAAGCCTGCGTGTCGACCGACTGCGCGCCGGAGGACGTCACCATGCCCTCGGTGCTCAATGCCTCGGACTGGACCTCATCGTCGTCCTTCGTTTTGCCCAGGTCCTTGATTCGACTCAGGAAACTCATGCCTATTGCTCCACTGTATACAGCCAGACGGGGCCAAGCCCGTCAAACATCAATTTTCAGGAAGGCCTCGTCAGCCACCAGGCCGGCAAGATCCAGTTCGTACCAGGTGCGGCCCGACGCATCGTTGAACTGCTGCCCGATGAAATGCGGTTTGACCGCGTCAGCCGCGTCGGGCACAGGTGTCAGGGCCGTGGCATTGCGCAAGCCCATCAGACGATCGATCAGCAGGGCCGCATTCATCTGCAGCCCCGAGTTGAAGGCGATCAGGCGACCCGCGTCGCGGGCGACCACTTCGTTGAGGTTGCGCGCCTGGCGCTGCGGCAGCCCCAGGAAGGCTGCCATGTCCGCGACACCGTGCAATTGGCCGCGCAAGTTGGCCACACCCAGGAACCAGGGCTGGCTGTGCGGCACGGGCTGGATGGTCGACAAGGGGAAGATTTCACCCGCCTGATCGAGCGAAAGCAGAAAACCGTGACCGGCAATCTCGACAGCCAACCAACTGCGCGCGGGCGCTTGCTGCCGCACCATCTGCAGGCGATCTGCCAGACGTTGCTGCAACTCCCTCAAGGCTTCTTTATTGGCCATCTTGCTGCGACCTCTGCTTAGCCGAAGGCCTTGATCTTGGTGAGCAACTCGTCAGGGTTGACCGGTTTGACCACGTAGTCGCGGGCGCCCTGGCGCATGCCCCAGACCCGATCGGTTTCCTGGTTCTTGCTGGTGCAGATGATGACGGGCACGCTGGCAAAGGCCGGGTCACGCGTGATGGCACGGGTCAACTGGAAACCGTTCTGCCCCGGCATGACCACGTCCATCAGGATCAGATCGGGCTTGTCTTCCTGCAGGCGGCGCATGGCCTCCTCGCCGTTTTCGGCCGTCCGCACCTGGTAGCCCTTTTTCGTCAGCAACTCGGACAGCACATGCAATTCGGTCTTGGAATCGTCGACCAGCAATATTTTCTGAATGGGCATATCAACTCCTCGGTGCTCGCCTGGCCCAGGGTTTCACGCAGCCCGGCGAACACGCATTATTCATGCTGACAGGCACGGCCTGGCAGCCCCTGTTGCAATCAACTGGCACTGTATTGCGCCACAGCCTGCAGCAATTGGTCCTTGGTGAAGGGCTTGGTCAGATAGTCCTGCGAGCCCACCATGCGCCCGCGCGCCTTGTCAAACAGGCCGTCCTTCGAGGACAACATGATCACCGGGGTATTGGTGAACCGGGGGTTTCGTTTGATGATGGCGCAGGTCTGATATCCATCAAGGCGAGGCATCAGAATGTCACAAAAAATAACATCTGGGTTGTGGTCATTCACTTTGGACAACGCGTCAAAACCATCTTCGGCCAGCACCACTTCGTAACCGCCTTGTTTCAAAAAGATTTCGGCGCTGCGGCGAATGGTATTGCTGTCGTCAATGACGAGCACCTTGGTGCCCGCCTTCAATTCGGGGTTCTCAGCATCAGACACGGACGCGTTCCTCCAGACGGCCAAGGCTTCTTGGGGCCCTGGCCAAAATCAGTTCGATCACAAAGATCAGACCTGAACCATTTCGAAGTCTTCCTTGCGTGCACCGCACTCGGGACAGACCCAGTTCATCGGAACGTCTTCCCAGCGCGTGCCGGGCGCGATACCCTCTTCAGGCAAACCGGCGGCCTCGTCATAAATCCAGCCGCAAATCAGGCACATCCAGGTACGAAACTCGTTCACGTCGGTCCAAACCAGCTTGAATACAATGGGCTGATTGTAGCCACCAGCCGCTCTCGCGAACCCCAGGGTTTGTGGGCACGGGCTCACCTTCTAGCCAATACTGCACACGCATGAACGCCCCCCAGAACGGTCCACAGGACCACACCGCCGCAGAAGACGAGGACGCGGGCTCGCCAGCCTGTGTCATGAGCTTCAATGCCAATGACGCCAGCGGGGCTTCCGGGATCGGGGCCGACATCGCCACGATCGCCGCCATGGGTGCGCACGCGCTGCCCGTGGTCACCAGCCTGCTGATCCGCGACTCCGCCGAGGTCTTCGAGTCGCACGAGATTGATTCCGAGGCCGTGATCGACCAGGCCCGCAGCGTGCTGGAAGACATCACCATCGCCTCGTGGAAGGTCGGCTTCCTGGGCAGCGCAGAAGGCATCAGCGCCGTCGCCGAGATCCTGTCCGACTACACCGACACGCCCCTGGTGTCCTACCTGCCCAACCTGTCATGGATGGACGAAGACGCCCAGATGGCCTATCTGGACGCCTTCCGCGAGCTGATTTTGCCGGCCAGCCAGGTGTTGGTGGGAAACCACAAGACCCTGACCGACTTCCTGCTGCCCGAGTGGGACGCCGAGCGTTCGCCCTCGGCACGCGAACTGGCCGTGGCGGCCGCCGAACACGGCTGTCCCTATGTGCTGGTGACCGGTGTGCAGTTGCCAGACCAGTTCATCGACAACGTGCTGGCCTCACCGCAAGGCGCGGTGGCGGGTGAACGTTTCGAGCGCTTCGAGGCCAGCTTTGTGGGCGCAGGTGACACGCTGTCGGCCGCACTGGCTGCCATCCTGTCGACCGGCACCTCACTGGATGTGGCCGTGTCCGAGGCCTTGAGCTTCCTGGATCAAGCGCTGGATTCGGGATTCCGGCCCGGCATGGGCGGCGTGGTGCCCGACCGCTTCTTCTGGGCGCTGCCTCCGGGCGAGCAGCCCGCGGAAGGTGCGCCCGTTGAAAGCGACATCACCGACCTGAATGACCAGCTTCCTCCCCCAACCACCCGCAATGTCCACTAACGCCTCGCTTTTTGAGCGCGCCCAACGCGTCATCCCCGGCGGCGTCAACTCGCCTGTGCGCGCCTTTCGCGCCGTAGGCGGCACGCCCCGGTTCATCACCCGTGCGCAAGGCGCCTACATCTGGGACGCCGAAAACCAGCGCTACATCGACTACATCGGCTCCTGGGGGCCAATGATCCTGGGCCACGGCCACCCCGAGGTGGTCGAAGCGGTGCAAAAAGCGGTGCTGGAAGGTTTCTCTTTCGGCGCCCCCACCGAGCGCGAAATCGAACTGGCCGAAGAGATCCTGAAGATCGTCCCCAGCGCCGAGCAGGTGCGTCTGGTGAGCTCGGGCACCGAGGCTGGCATGAGCGCCATCCGCCTGGCGCGCGGTTTCACGGGCCGCAGCAAGCTGATCAAGTTCGAAGGCTGCTACCACGGCCATGCCGACGCCCTGCTGGTCAAGGCCGGCTCGGGCCTGGCCACCTTCGGCCACCCCACCAGTGCCGGCGTGCCACCTGAAGTGGTGCAACACACCCTCGTGCTGGAGTACAACAACATCGCGCAGATCGAAGAGGCCTTTGCCACACAAGGCGCCGACATCGCCTGCGTGATGATCGAGCCCATCGCCGGCAACATGAACTTCGTGCGCGCCAGCGTGCCCTTCATCCAGCGCATCCGCGAACTGTGTGACCAGTACGGCGCCCTGTTCGTGTTCGACGAGGTGATGAGTGGCTTCCGAGTGGCCTTGGGCAGCGCACAGAGCATCTACGCCAAGGCCCTGCCTGGCTTCAAGCCAGACATCAGCGTGTTCGGCAAGGTCATTGGTGGCGGCATGCCGCTGGCCGCATTCGCAGCATCGAAAGAAATCATGGCCAAACTGGCCCCGTTGGGGCCCGTTTACCAGGCCGGTACGCTGTCGGGCAACCCGGTGGCCACGGCCTGTGGCCTGGCCACGCTGAAGCTGATCCAGCGCCCGGGCTTCTTCGAAGCCTTGTCGGCCTCCACCCGCAGCCTGATGGCCGGCTTCGAAGCCGAGGCCAGGGCGGCTGGTGTCGAGCTGACCACCGATTGCGAAGGTGGCATGTTCGGTTTCTTCTTTGCCGACCACCTGCCCCAGCACTACCAGGCGGTCATGGCCAAGGGCACGGACAAGTTCAACAAGTTCTTCCACCTCATGCTGGACCAGGGCGTGTACCTGGCGCCCGCCATGTACGAGGCCGGCTTCGTGAGCGCGGCGCACACGGCCGAAGACATCGCCCAAACTGTGGCGGCGGCCGGCAAGGCCTTCCGCCAACTCTGAGCCTGACATGCACATTCACATTCTCGGCATCTGCGGCACCTTCATGGGTGGCGTGGCCGCACTGGCCCGCGAAGCCGGCCACCGCGTGACCGGTTGCGACGCCGGCGTCTACCCGCCCATGAGCGACCAGCTGCGCGCCCTGGGCATCGAGCTGATCGAAGGCTACACCGTTGACCAGCTTGAGCTTCACCCCGATCTCTTCGTGATCGGCAACGTGGTCTCCCGCGGCAACCCCTTGATGGAAGCCATCCTGGACGCCGGCCTGCCCTACACCAGCGGCCCCCAATGGTTGAGCGAAAACGTGCTGCAAGGCCGCCATGTGCTGGCGGTGGCGGGCACGCACGGCAAGACCACGACCACGTCCATGCTGACCTGGATCCTGGAGTTCGCAGGCAAGCAGCCGGGCTTCCTGGTGGGGGGCGTGCCGCAGAACTTCGGTGTATCTGCCCGACTGGGTGACACGGCTGCCGACACGCGCCCGGCGACGGGACACCCGTTCGTGATTGAAGCGGACGAGTACGACACGGCCTTCTTCGACAAGCGCAGCAAGTTCGTGCACTACCGGCCTCGCACGGCCGTGCTCAACAACCTCGAGTTCGACCACGCCGACATCTTTGCCGACCTGGCTGCCATCGAAACCCAGTTCCACCACCTGGTGCGCACTGTGCCGCCTTCGGGGCGGGTGGTGGTGAACGGGCGCCCGGCTTCCGCGCCCGTGGTGAGCCGCACGCCTTCGACGTGTTGAAGGCCGGCGTGCTGGTGGGCCGCGTGGAATGGGCCCTGCTGGGCGAGCACAACCAGATGAACGCGCTGGCGGCCATCGCTGCGGCTGAGCATGTTGGCGTGACGCCTCAGCAGGCCTGCGAGGCACTGGGGCAGTTTGCCAACGTGAAGCGCCGGCTGGAGTTGCGAGGGGAAGTCAAGGGCGTGGCCGTCTACGACGACTTTGCGCACCACCCGACCGCCATCCGCACCACGGTGGAAGGCCTGCGCCGCAAGGTGGGGCCGAACAACCGCATCCTGGCCGTGTTCGAGCCGCGCTCCAACACCATGAAGCTGGGCACCATGAAGGCCCTGCTGCCCTGGTCACTCGAAGAAGCGGACCTGGCCTTCTGCCACAGCGGTGGACTGGGCTGGAACGCCAACGAAGCGCTGGCCGAGATGGGCGAGCGCGCCATCGTGTCCGACAACATCGACACGCTGGTGGCCAAGGTTGTCAAGGCTGCCAAGCCCGGTGATCAGATCCTGTGCATGAGCAACGGGGGCTTCGGCGGCATCCACGACAAGCTGCTCAAGGCGCTGGCGTGATGCGCCAGGCCCCAAGCCTGGGGCCCTGGATCAGGCAATGAACTCTTCGGCCACGTACATCAGGTGCGCCGGGTTGGCCCCCAGTCGTGCCTGAGGTTCGAACAGGTCGACCCGGTCGGTGATCAGGCCATCCAGGCCGGCCAGCCACAAGGTGCTGGCGCGAGACGCGTCGTTGACCGTGTAGGTCAGCATCTTCAGGCCAACGGCATGCCCCAGCTCGATGCGGTCGGCATCCAGCTGGGTCTGGTTGACCACCAGCGCCTGGCAGCCCAACGATTGAGCCTCATCCACGGCGCCTCGCACCCATTTGTCCAGCAACAGGGCGCGCGGCAACTCGGGCTGCGCCTCCTGCGCGGCGCGCAAGGCGTCCACGCTGAAGGAACTCAGCAGCGG
>JACPOH010000116.1 GCA_016185075.1 Aquabacterium sp.
TCCACATCTTCCTTCATGGCCATCTGCACGTGGTTGGACAAGGTGCCGAGCTCCTGTGCGAACTGGGGGTTCTCCTTGTGGGTGCGCAGCAGGTGCCCCGTCCGCTTGAGGATCACGGACCACATGGCGAAGGGGTCGCGGCGGGTGCGGCTGGCCTGCACCTCGCGCTGGTGACGTTCGAACTCCTCCTGGTCGACGTACACGCCGCGTTCGATCAGCGTGTCGATCTGGGCCTGCTCGGTCAGCAGGAAACCTTTGCCCAGAAGCAGGTGCCCAGGTTCATTGCGAACGTTCCAGGGCAGGGGCTCATTGAGCTTGATCTGGTTGACACACAGACGCAGGAGCTTCATGGTGGTCCAATGGTTTTTGACTGATTGATGGCAATTTCGGCCACAAAGTCAAAAAGTGAAAGAACCCGAAGCGCACACTTCCGGTTGGTGCGCCAACTCCGTCACGGATTGTCTTGAAGTGCCCCTTCAGAATCAGTCTTTCAGGATCACTTCAGCCCGCAGGGAGTGGGCAAACGCCTTGGTGATGTTGACGTCGATCAGCTGGCCCACCAGGCGGTCACGCTGGGCTTGCGTGGGCCCTGCGGCAAAGTTCACGATACGGTTGCATTCGGTGCGGCCCATCAGCTCGGACGGGTCCTTGCGGCTGGGGCCTTCGACCAGGATCTTCTGCGTCTTGCCCACCAGCGCTTCGCTGTAGCGCAGCACGTTGGACTCCAGGTAGGCCTGCAGCGTTTGCAGACGCTTGAGCTTGACCTCGTGAGGGGTGCTGTCTTCCAGCGCGGCAGCAGGCGTGCCGGGGCGCGCGCTGAAGATGAAGCTGAAAGAGGCGTCGAACTCGATGTCGGTGGCCAACTTCATGAGCTTGTCGAAGTCTTCGTCCGTTTCACCGGGGAAGCCGACGATGAAGTCGGTGGACAGGCGGATGTCGGGGCGCACGGCGCGGAGCTTGCGGATGGTGCTCTTGTATTCGAGCACCGTGTAGCCGCGCTTCATGGCCA
>JACPOH010000404.1 GCA_016185075.1 Aquabacterium sp.
GCCAAAACGTTGGGACCAGCCGGACCGAATCAGTGCGAAAAACGTCAGAAAGGTGAGCACGCTGGCGACAGTCAGTTGCTGCGCCGCGCGCAGGTCAAGCAGGCCCAGGTGCACCGAATGCATGATCACGCCCACGCTGACGGCATAGGGCTGCAGGGTCAGCAAGATGAGCAGGACGTGACGGCGCTGATGCGGTTCGACGCCCAGCAACACGTTCGACAGCGATGGCAGCCAGAGGGGTTTGTTCATCAAAGCTCGACAGGTTTAACGGGCTATCGGCATTGCGTTGAAAAGCTTGACCCTCAGGTGAATCGGGCGGCGCAGGGTGCTGCGCCTTTCACCATGCAAAATCAGGGCGTGCGGTCGCGGGCCGTTGGCAGGTATCGCCGGTCAGAGTAGGTCAGCATCCAATCGGGCTTGAAGGCCACGAAGATCGCGGTGAGCATGCCCGTGCTGATGGCTTCTCCCCAGCCAAGCAGCCAGTGGGCCAGCATCCATTCCTCAAGGTCAATGGTGTCGGGCTTGTGGTGGGCGCAGACCGCGAGGTAACCGGTTGCCGTGATGGCCAGTGCGGTGGCGATGAAGCCCCGCCCCAGGATGTAGACGAAGAGGTGCTTGGGCAGCCATCGGCGCACCGCCAGGCCAATCAGCAGGGCCAGGGTGGCCGGGACCACGCCCATCCAGACGATATGGGACACCAGCGCGTCCGCATTCGGCCATGCGCGCACCTCGATGAGCTTGGCAAACAGGCCGATCGGCAGCAGGCTCCAGACGGCCAGCGGCCAGCCAAACATGAGGACGAGCAGGCAGGCGCCGCTCACGTGCAGCGGAAGCCCGTTTGGCAGCAGGTGTTCTGTCCACCAGACCCAAGGGAGCAGCACCATGGCGCCGATCCACGGGCTCTGGAGCGGCGCATGCCGCAGTGGCAGCCAGGGCTTGAAGGGCAGGGCAAGTGCCAGCGCAGTCAGAAGCAGGGCCCAGTCCGGCCATGCCAGCGTGTTGCCCATCACGAGCGCCTCTTCAACCCCATGGGCTTCAGCCCAGCAGGCCTGTTTCGGCGTTGTGCTGCGGCAGTTCTACCTTGGGGGCAGGTTTCCAGCCCTTCTTGCGGTGCTCGACCACCACGTTGGTGTAGATGCCGCCGCGCACGTACCACTTGGCCGCGATGCGCAGGTAGCGCGGGTTGATGGCCTTCACCATGTCCGTGAGGATGTCGTTGGTGACTTTCTCGTGGAAGGCGCCGTCATTGCGGTAGCTCCACATGTACATCTTCAGGCTCTTGAGCTCGATGCACAGCTTGTCGGCGATGCAGTCGATCGTGAAGTGGGCGAAGTCAGGCTGGCCGGTCAGGGGGCAGAAGCAGGTGAACTCGGGCACCTGGAACTGGATGACGTAGTCTCGCTCGGGGGCAGGGTTGGGGAAGACGTCCAGCGTGCGCGAGGGGGCAGAAGGCGGCGTGGCCGGCTTGGCGCGCTGGCCCACTGCCAGGGCGCTGGCCTGGCCGCCAGCCTTGGTGGCGGTCTTGTTGGCCGTCTTGTTGGCAGTCTTGGCCTTGGTGCTGGCAGGGGTGTCAGCGGCGGGGGCAGCAGGGGCTTTCTTGGCCATGGCGGGCTACTTGTCGGTAAGGGGAAATCGGCAAAAGTGCGATGTTATCATCTTTGGCTGATCCTGGGCCGTCCTGGTGCGGGTTTTGTCAAACAAATCAATGACTTAGCGGGTTTTTCGGAGGCGCGAGTCCCGGGCCGACATCAAGCATGCGACTGAATTCCATCAAGCTGTCTGGCTTCAAGTCATTCGCCGAGCACACCCACTTCCAGCTGCCTGGGCAATTGGTGGGCGTGGTGGGCCCTAACGGGTGTGGCAAATCCAACATCATGGACGCGGTGCGCTGGGTGCTGGGTGAGTCCAAGGCATCTGAGCTGCGCGGCGAGTCCATGCAGGACGTGATCTTCAACGGCTCGGGCAACCGCAAGCCGGCCAGCCGTGCCAGTGTGGAACTGGTGTTCAGCAACGAAGACGCGCGTGCCGGTGGCCAGTGGAACCAGTTTGCCGAAATCGCCGTCAAGCGCGTGCTGACCCGCGACGGCAACTCCAGCTACTTCATCAACAACCAGCCGGTGCGCCGCCGCGACGTGCAGGACGTGTTCCTGGGCACCGGCCTGGGCCCGCGCGCCTACGCCATCATCGGTCAGGGCACCATCAGCCGGATCATCGAATCCAAGCCTGAAGAGCTGCGCCTGTTTCTGGAGGAAGCCGCTGGCGTCTCCAAGTACAAGGAGCGCCGCCGTGAAACCGAGAACCGCCTCAAGGACACGCGCGAAAACCTGACCCGCGTGGAAGACATCCTGCGCGAGCTCAACAACAACCTCGACAAGCTGGAAAAGCAGGCCGAGGTGGCCACGCGTTATCACGGCCTGCAAGAGCAGGGCACGCTGAAGCTGCACCAGCTGTGGTTCCTCAAGCACCGCGACGCCGCCACCGAAGAAACACGCATCAGGCAAGCGGTGCTGGAAGCCACCAACGCGCTGGAGGCCCGCATGGCCGAGTTGCGGGCCGTCGAGGCCGAGCTGGAGCATGTGCGCCAGGACCACTACGCGGTGAGCGACGAACTGCATGCCGCGCAAGGCGTGCTGGCCGAGGCCAACCTGGAAGTCAGCCGGTTGGAAGAGCGCATCCGCTACGTCGTGGAAGGGCGCCAGCGTGTGGAGCAACGTCTGTCCGAGCTGAAAGGCCAGAACGACCAGTGGGCTGAGCGCAAGGCCGCGGCCGAGTTCGAGCTGGAAGAGCTGGCCGAGAAGATGATGGCGGCCGAAGAGCAGGCCGAGATCCTGGCGGCTCAGGCTGAAGAGCTCGCTGGCAACATCCCTGCATTTGAAGATGCCGTTCGCGCGGCCACCACCCGTGCCAACGAGCAGCGTGGTGTGGCGGGCCAGGTGCAGCAGCAGATCCAGCTGCTGGCCGCCGAGTCCCGCAACATTGATGACCAGTCTCGCCAGTTGAACCTGCGCCGCGAGCGCCTGGCCACCGAGCGCCAGGGGCTGGCGGCCAGTGATGACGCCCGCCTGATCGACCTGCGCCGACAGCTGGAAGCCGGCCAGGAAGAGCTGGCCGTGTTCGAGGCCCAGCTCGGTGAGCTGACCGAAGCCGTGCCGGCGTTGGACGAAGCCCGCAAGGCCGCGCACAACGACAGCAGCGCCCAATCGGCCAAGCAGGCCGAACTGGCTGCGAAGCTGGACGCCTTGCGCGCCCTGCAGGAAAAGGTGCAGACCGAAGGCAAGCTCAAGCCGTGGCTCGCCAAGCATGGCCTCGACAGCCTGCAAGGCCTGTGGACCCGGGTGCACATCGAAACGGGCTGGGAAAACGCGCTGGAATCGGCCTTGCGCGAGCGCCTGTCAGCGCTGGAAGTGGGCCGTGTGGAAACCGTGCGCGCGTTCGAGAGCGACGCGCCACCGGCCAAGCTCGCCTTCTACAGCCTGGCTGGAAGGCGTCTACACGGCTGCCAATCTGGAAGAGGCGCTGGCCAATCGTAGCAAGCTGACGCACGGCGAGGTCATCATGACCAAGGCCGGCCACACGGTCAGCCAGTTCGCGGTGAGCTTTTACGCGCCTGATTCGGAGCAGGCCGGCATGCTGGCGCGTGCCCAGGAGATCGAGAACCTCGAAAAGCAGGTGCGCGCCCAGGCCTTGATTGCCGAAGATGCCCGTTCGGCCATGATCCGTGCCGAGGCGGCCTACACCGATGGCGCACAGCGCCTGGCCACGGCCCGTCGTGACACCAGCGAGATCCAGCAGCGCACGCACCAGCTGCAGGTCGAGGTGCTGCGCCTGACGCAGCAGGCCGAGCAGACCAACACACGCCGCGGCCAGATCGAAGAAGAACTGGCCGAAATCGATGCCCAGCTGGGTGATCTGCAAGAGCGCCGCGCCACCGGCGAAGCGCGCTTTGAAGAGCTCGACATCAGCCTGGGCGAGGCGCAAGAGAAGCACGCCCAGCTGGAAGAAGCCGTGATCGAGGCCGAGCGCAAGCTCAACCAGGCACGCGAGCAATCCCGCGCCCTGGAGCGCCAGGCCCAGGAGGCGCAGTTCAGCGCACGCACCATGGCCGCGCGCCGTGCGGAGTTGCAGCGCGGCATCGAAACCGCCTCGCAGCAGATTCAGGCCAACGAGGCTTCTGCCGCGCAACTGCAGGAAGAGCATGCCCGCCTGAGCGACACCACGGCGCAGACCGGCCTGGACGACGCCCTGGCTGTCAAGCTGGAAAAAGAAGGCCTGCTGCTGCAGACGCGCAACCGCTATGAGGACTTGTCGGCGCAGTTGCGCCGCGCGGACGAGCAACGCATGGCCTTCGAGCGCAGCCTGCAGCCCTTGCGCGATGACATCACCAAGCTGCAACTGGAGCAGCAGGCCGCCACCCTGGGTGGCGCGCAGTTCATGGAGCAATTGACGGCCGCGGAGGTCGATCTGGAGGCTCTGGCTGCTGGCATCGAGCGCGACGGCGTCAAACTCTATGGCCTGCAGACCGAGATCGACCGCATCCAGCGCGAGATCAATGCCCTGGGCGCCGTCAACCTGGCCGCGCTGGATGAACTCACCGCTGCCCGTGAGCGCAAGACCTTCCTGGATTCGCAGATGGCCGACCTGATGGATGCCATCAAGACCCTGGAAGACGCCATCCACAAGATCGACCTGGAGACACGCGACTTGCTGGGTAGCACCTTCAACACCGTCAACGAGCACTTTGGCCGCATGTTCCCCAGCCTGTTTGGCGGTGGCTCGGCCAAGCTGGTCATGACGGGCGACGAAATCCTGGACGCCGGCGTGCAGGTCATGGCCCATCCACCCGGCAAGAAGAACAGCACGATCCACCTGCTGTCCGGTGGCGAGAAGGCCCTGACCGCGATCGCGCTGGTGTTCGCCATCTTCCAACTCAACCCCGCCCCGTTCTGTCTGCTTGACGAAGTGGATGCGCCGCTGGACGACGCCAACACCGAGCGCTACGCCCGACTGGTCAAGAGCATGTCCAGCGGTACCCAGTTCCTGTTCATCTCCCACAACAAGATCGCGATGGAGATGGCCGAGCAACTGGTGGGCGTGACCATGCAGGAGCAAGGCGTGTCCCGCATCGTGGCGGTGGACATGGAAGCCGCGCTGGGCATGGCCCAGGCCGCTTGAGGAACCACATCAACATGAACAATTCCCTGACCCTGTACCTGGCCATCCTCGGCGGTGCTGTGCTGGCTGCCGTGGTCGCGCACGGCGCCTGGACGGCCCGCAAAGCCGCAGCGCGACAGCCCAAACGAGCCACCCTGGAACCCATGGACGGCAGTGCGCGAGTCGGCGAGGCCGCGTCTCGCAGCGCCTTGGACGACATCCCCACCCAGCCCATGGATGACGTGCCCGCCGCTGCGAGCAAGCCCAGCCTGCCGCCCGTCAAGCGCCACGGCCCCAAGCTGGACGCCCTGGTGGATGCCATCGTCACCATCAGCATCGACGCACCCATGAGCGGCGACCACATCCTGCTGCACGTGCCGACCACGCGCCGAGCGGGCAGCAAGCCCATGCTGATCGAAGGCCTGCGCACCGATTGCGGCGAGTGGGAGCAGCCGCAAGCCGGCGTGACCTACAGTGAACTGCAGGCTGGTGTGCTGCTGGCCAACCGCACCGGGGGCCTCAACGAGATCGAGTACTCCGAGTTCGTTCAGAAGGTCCAGGCCATGGCCGATGCCCTCGGCGCATCACTTGAAGCCCCTGACATGCTCGATGTGGTCGCGCGCGCCAAGGAGCTCGATGCCTTCGCCGGGGCGCATGATGCGCAACTGGCCCTGCGCCTGCATGCGCGTGGCAGCGCCTGGTCGATCGGTTACGTGACCCAGCAGGCCGCTCGCCATGGCTTCCTGCCCGGTGCCTTGCCTGGGCGCCTGGTGCTGCCTTCGCCCGAAGAAGGCGCGCCACCCATCCTGACCTTGCAATTCGACGCACAGGCGGCGTTTGCCGAAGATCAGGAACAGGCTACCCTGCGCGAGCTGGTGCTGTCGTTCGACGTGCCGCAAACGGCGGTGGAGCAACAGCCCTTCAAGGCCTGGTGCGCGGCCGGCGAGGCCTTGGCCATGGCCATGGACGCCACCATGGCCGATGACCAGGGGCACCCCTTCACCACGGCGGCCTTCGCCTCCATCGAAGGTGAACTGGCCAAGCTGTATGAGGCTCTGGCCGCGCGTGACCTCGCGGCCGGTGCACCGTCCACCCGCCGCCTGTTCAGCTGAAAGCGGGGTTCGGCATGAGCCAGTCTGATCTGTTTGGTGCGCCGGCCAGCGGCACACCAGCCGAGCAGTCGCCCGCGCAACAGGCGGCCAGCCTGCGTGAGCAGTTGCATGTCCATGCACACCGCTATTACGTGCTGGATGACCCGCAGATCCCGGACGCCGAGTACGACCGACTGTTTCAGGCCTTGCAGGCACTGGAAGAAGCGCATCCCGAACTGCGTACCCCGGACTCGCCCACCCAACGTGTGCTGGGCAGGGTGCTGGATGGCTTCGCCCCCGTCAGGCACGCCGTGCCCATGCTGTCGATCCGTACCGAAACCGACACGCAAGCCAGTGGCGCCGAGGCCTTCGATGCCCGCGTGCGGCGCGAGCTAGGCCTGCCAGAAGAGGCCCCGCCGGTGGAGTACGCCGCCGAGCTGAAATTCGATGGCCTGGCCATCAACCTGCGCTATGAGCACGGCGTGCTGGTGCAAGCCGCCACGCGCGGTGATGGAGAGCAAGGCGAAGACGTCACCCAGAACATCCGCACCATTGGCCAGATCCCGCTCAGGCTGAAGGTGACGGGCGCGGCACCCGAGGTGCTGGAAGTACGTGGCGAGGTCTACATGCGGCGCGATGATTTCGAGGCGCTCAACGAGCGGCAGCGCCAGCACGGCGACAAGACCTTCGTGAACCCGCGTAATGCCGCAGCCGGGGCCGTGCGGCAACTGGACCCGGCCATCGCCGCCAGGCGCCCCTTGAGCTTCTTCGCCTATGGGCTGGGTGAGGTCAAGGGCTGGGATGTGCCACCCACGCACAGCGGCTTGCTCGATGCCTTGAGCGACATGGGCATGCCTGTCTGTGTCGAGCGCACCGTGGCGCAGGGCGCATCCGGGCCTCATGGCCTGGTGGCCTTTCACCAGGCGATCGGCCAGCGCCGTGACCAGCTGCCCTTTGACATCGATGGCGTGGTCTACAAAGTCAACAGCCGGGCCTTGCAGGAGCAACTTGGTTTCGTGACCCGTGAGCCTCGTTGGGCCGTGGCGCACAAATACCCGGCACAAGAGCAGCTCACACAGGTCGAGGGCATCGACATTCAGGTCGGCCGCACGGGCAAGCTCACGCCCGTGGCCCGTCTCAAGCCTGTGTTCGTGGGCGGTGTCACCGTCACCAACGCCACCTTGCACAACCTGTTCGAGCTGCGCCGCAAGCGCGTCCGGGTAGGGGACACGGTCATCGTGCGCCGTGCGGGGGATGTCATCCCGGAGGTGGTCGGCGTCGTGGGCGAAGCACGCACCAGCTATGTGCCCAACTTCCGCATGCCCGCCCAGTGCCCGGTCTGCGGCAGCACCGTGGTGCGCGAGCGCGGCGAGGTGGATCACCGTTGCACCGGTGGCCTGTTCTGTGCCGCGCAGCGCAAGCAGGCCTTGCTGCACTTCGCTCAGCGCCGTGCCGTGGACATCGAAGGCCTGGGTGACAAGCTGGTGGACCAACTCGTGGACAGTGGCCTGGTGCGCACCTTGCCCGAGCTCTACAAGCTGGGGCTGCTCAAGCTCGCTGCCCTGGACCGCATGGCCGACAAGAGCGCGCAGAACATCGTCAACGCGCTGGAGAAGAGCAAGCACACC
>JACPOH010000323.1 GCA_016185075.1 Aquabacterium sp.
CTGATCGAGCTGATGATCGTGGTGGCGATCATCGGCATCCTGGGCGCCCTGGCTTATCCCTCGTACACAAGTAGCATCGCCCGGGGCCGCCGTGCCGAAGCACAAAAGCTGTTGCTGGAAGCCAGCCAGTTCATGCAACGCTTCTACGTGGCCAACAACAACTACGCCGATGCCAACGGGAAACCGCCTGAGCTGCCTGCTACGCTGAGCAGCACCAAAAGCAGTTCAGGGGCCACGGTTTACGACATCACCGTTGCAACGGCGAATCAAACGGGCTACACGCTCAAGGCCACGCCCAACAGTTCGAGCGTCATGGCCCGAGACGAATGCGGCACCTTCGTGCTGGAGTCCAGCGGCCGACGCACCCTGGAGGGCAGCAGCAAAACCGCAGGCGACTGCTGGCGCTGAATTCAACGCCTCACGCGCGCCCCCAAAGTAAAAGGCCCCGCATCTCCTCGGGGCCTTTTTGTTGATGCCATGGCGTCACCGGCGCGCGCTCACTCCTCAGCGGCAGCCGCCTTGCCCCGCTTGTTGCCTGTTTCCTTGATGGCCGCCACGAACTCGCTGACGTCATCAAAGCTGCGGTACACCGAAGCAAAGCGCACATAGGCCACCTTGTCGAGCTTGCGCAACTCGCGCATGACCCACTCGCCCAGCTGGGTGGAGTCCACTTCCTTCTCGCCACACTGGCGCAGGCGTGCCTCGATGGCCTCGATCGCGCCTTCTGTGGCCTCGGCGCTGACCGGCCGCTTGCGCAGCGCGATCATCATCGAACCCTTGAGCTTGGCCCGGTCGTAGTCCGTACGGCGCCCATCGCGCTTGACGATGGCCGGCAGCTCGATTTCTGCGCGCTCGTACGTGGTGAAGCGCTTGTCGCAGCCATTGCACTTGCGACGGCGGCGTGTCGAGTCGCCTTCATCCGAATCCCGTGTCTCGACGACTTGTGTGTCGTGATGACCGCAAAAAGGGCAACGCATCGTGTCTTCAACTCCCTGCAAAGAACGAAGTAAAAAACCCGGCTTCGGGCCTGCATCCTAGCCGGGTTTGTCAGTCACGCATCGGCGCAGTCAGCTCAGCGGTAAACCGGGAACTGACGGGTCAGTGCAGCGACCTGCTCGCGCACACGCGCCAGGGTGGCTTCGTCGTGCGGGTTGTCCAGCACGTCGGCGATCAGGTTACCGACCTGGATGGCCTGCTCTTCCTTGAAACCACGCGTGGTGAAGGCCGGCGAGCCCAGACGGATGCCGCTGGTGACCATCGGCTTTTGCGGGTCGTTGGGGATGCCGTTCTTGTTGCAGGTCATGTGCGCTGCACCCAGGATGGCCTCGGCTTCCTTGCCCGTCAGGTTCTTGGGGCGCAGGTCCACCAGCATCACGTGGCTCTCGGTGCGGCCCGACACGATGCGCAGGCCACGCTTGGTCAGGGTGTCAGCCAGGGCAGCAGCGTTCTTCACCACTTGCTGCTGGTAAGCCTTGAACTCGGGCGACAGGGCTTCCTTGAACGCCACGGCCTTGCCGGCGATCACGTGCATCAGCGGGCCACCCTGGATACCAGGGAAGATGGCGCTGTTGATCTTCTTGGCGATCTCTTCGCCGCGCATCAGGATGATGCCGCCACGGGGGCCACGCAGGCTCTTGTGGGTGGTCGAGGTGACCACGTCGGCGTGCGGCACGGGGTTGGGGTACACACCCGCAGCGATCAGGCCGGCGTAGTGGGCCATGTCCACCATGAAGTAGGCGCCGATTTCCTTGGCGACCTTGGCAAAGCGCTCGAAGTCGATGCGCAGGGCGAAGGCGGACGCACCCGCGATGATCAGCTTGGGCTTGTGTTCACGGGCCAGGCGCTCCATCTGCTCGTAGTCGATGTCTTCCTTGGCATCCAGACCGTAAGACACGACCTTGAACCACTTGCCCGACATGTTCAGGGGCATACCGTGCGTCAGGTGGCCACCTTCGGCCAGGCTCAGGCCCATGATGGTGTCGCCAGGCTGCAGCAGGCCGAAGAACACGGCCTGGTTGGCTTGCGAACCGGAGTTCGGCTGCACGTTGGCGTACTCGGCGCCGAACAGCTGCTTCAAGCGGTCGATGGCCAGTTGCTCGACCACGTCCACGTATTCGCAACCACCGTAGTAGCGCTTGCCGGGATAGCCTTCGGCGTACTTGTTGGTCAGCTGAGAGCCCTGCGCCTGCATCACGGCGGGCGAGGTGTAGTTCTCGGAGGCGATCAGCTCGATGTGATCTTCCTGACGCTGGTTTTCGGCCTGGATGGCCGCCCACAGCTCGGCGTCGACGTTGGCAATGGTGTGTTGGGCACGGTCAAACATGACTTGGCAGTCCTCTTCTAGGTTGAAGACCCGCCACATTGGCTACACGAAGCCAAGTGTGAGGGCTGCCCAGGCGAACGGCTGACACAGCCCGGGCTCATGAAGCCGCATGGGCTGGCCGCGCTTCCCGGTGGTTCACCACCTCAGGCCATGGCGCTCGAAAGCACCCGGCCATGTATCGCCAGTTGCGCGGCGAAATTGGATTGTATCGGAGAGCGTCGCTTCAGTGGATGCCCGACAGCATCGCCACCTGCTCGACTCGGCGCGCCGGGGCGGTTTGCACGGGCGCAGGCTCGCTGGCCACCGGTGCAGCCGGCTGAACACCCGCAGGGCTGGCCGCAGCCGAGCCTGCCTTGGCAGCCACAGCTGGCGCAGCAGGCACATCAGCCTGCACCACCGCTTGCGGCAGCGACACGGTCACCGGCAGCTTGACGCCATTGGCCACCTGGCGCAGGTAGCCCTGCTCGGCCAGCACCTTCGCGGCATAACCACCGTCATCCACCAGATTGGCCGCGCCCACGTAGTACTTCAGGCCCCCCTCCAGGCTGCCTGCCTTGTGGATGCACTCCTTGAGCACCTGCACGCCCACGCGCAAGTTGGTCACCGGGTCAAAGGCGGCGTTCTGGCCACCAAAGATCTCGTACTTGTCCTGGTGCACTCGGGTCATGACCTGCATGAGGCCCTGCGCGCCCACATGGCTCTGCGCAAACGGGTTGAAGCCCGACTCGATCGCCATCACGGCCAGCACCAGCGTGGGCTCCAGGTTCATGTGGCGCCCCACCGTCCAGGCCTCCTGAACCAGGCGGCTGATCGGCTCAGGCGCCACGTTGTAGCGACGTGCAATCCAGTACGCCACATTGGCTTGCTGGCGGCTCAACTCGGCGGGGTTGGCGGCTGTGGCGCGCTGGATGGCCTCTGGCTCAGCCATGGCGAGCAGCTCACCATCGTCGCCCTCGGCATCCGCCGACGCACTCGCACGCAGGTTCGCACGCTCCATGAGCCAGCTCAGGGCTTGCGTCTCCAGGGTGTAGCGCACATCCGCCCGCCCCATCAGGAACAGAACCCCCACCACAGCAGCCAGGCCCAACATGGCCAGCGCGTTGTGGCTGACAAAACGGATGCCTTCAATCACATCCAACACAAACAACACGGCGGGCGAGCGCAGCCGCTTCACGGCGGGGGCCGGCTTGCGCACCACCTCTGCTTCATCGGCACCAGACGCGAGGCCCTCAGGGCTGGTCGCGGCACAGTCAAACGCTGTCATGCTTCTCCTTTCCTCACGTCGCCGGCGGCAACGAGCCCGGCCAGAAGGCCTCACAACCCGTTGCCCCTGAAGCGCCAGTGATAATGGCCCCGGCTTGAATCGGAGGTGCGAGCGGTGCAAGGCTCCATCACCTTCGACAAGGCCTGCAAGACTTCTGCAGACCCGTTGGACTGCCAGGGCTGGCAGCGTTGTGCGCCCGTAGGCACACACAAGGGAAAACCCGGAAAAATGTGTCACCGGGTACGTCGGGGCGGATTCTAGGCAAGCCTGTAATAACCAGTCAAGCATATAAAACTCATTCTTTATAACTTCAAAAGATGAAATACCGTGATTTGCGGGACTTCGTGGCAGGCCTGGAACGACTGGGCGAGCTTCAGCGCGTGGCAGAGCCCGTCTCCACCTACCTCGAGATGACCGCGCTCAGTGACCGCGTCTTGCGCGCAGGCGGGCCGGCTTTGTGGTTCGAACAGCCTGTGCGCCCCCCTCAAAAAGGTGGCCCGGCTAACGCAAACCGTTACAAAGTACCGGTTTTGGCCAACCTGTTTGGCACACCTCGCCGTGTGGCCTTGGGCATGGGTGCCGACGATGTGAGCGAGCTTCGTGATATTGGCCGGGTGCTGGCCAGCCTCAAGGAGCCCGAGCCGCCCCGGGGCCTCAAGGACGCCGGCAAGCTGTTGCAGATGGCCAAGGCCTTGTGGGACATGAAGCCCTCCACCTCGCGCAGTGCCCCCTGCCACGCCGAAGTGCGTGAAGGCAGCGAGGTGGACCTCACCGAGTTGCCCATCCAGCACTGCTGGCCGGATGACGCCGCGCCCTTGCTGACCTGGGGCCTGGTGATCACACGCGGGCCGCAGAATGTGCCCAACCCACGCCGCCGACAAAACCTGGGCATCTACCGCCAGCAACTCATCGGCAAGCGGCAGCTCATCATGCGCTGGCTGGCCCACCGTGGCGGCGCCCTGGATTTCCGGGAGTTCGCACTGGCCAACCCCGGCCAGCCCTTCCCCATCGCCGTGGCACTGGGGGCTGACCCCGCCACCATCCTCGGCGCCGTCACCCCCGTGCCGGATTCATTGAGCGAGTACCAGTTCGCCGGCCTGCTTCGGGGTAGCCGTACCGAGGTGGTCAACACCGCTGTGGGCGAGGGCGACCAGTACCTGCAGGTACCCGCCAGCGCCGAATTCGTGCTCGAAGGGCACATCCCCACGGCACCGGCCGGCTACAAAGGCACCAGCGAGCACGGCGTGCCCCTGATGGAGCGAGGCGGTTATCTGCACGCGCTGGAAGGCCCGTTCGGCGACCACACGGGCTACTACAACGAACAGGACTGGTTCCCCGTGTTCGAAGTCCAGCGCCTGACCAACCGCAAGGACCCGGTCTACCACTCCACCTACACGGGCAAACCGCCGGATGAGCCCGCCGTGCTGGGTGTGGCGCTCAATGAAGTCTTCGTCCCCATCCTGCAAAAGCAGTTCCCGGAGATCGTGGACTTCTACCTGCCACCCGAAGGCTGCAGCTACCGCATGGCCATCATCAGCATGAAGAAGGCCTACCCTGGCCATGCCAAGCGGCTGATGTTCGGGCTCTGGAGCTTCCTGCGCCAGTTCATGTACACCAAGTTCATCGTCATCTGCGATGACGACGTCAACATCCGTGACTGGCAGGAAGTGATCTGGGCCATCACCACCCGCATGGACCCGGCGCGCGACACCACGCTGGTTGAAAACACCCCCATCGACTACCTGGACTTCGCCTCGCCGGTCAGCGGCCTGGGCGGCAAGATGGGGCTGGACGCCACCAACAAATGGCCTGGCGAAACCAGCCGCGAATGGGGCCGCACCATCACCATGCCCGATGAGGTCAACGCTCGTGTGGACGACATCGTCTCGCGGATTCTCAGGAAGCCGTGACAAGCGCCCACTTCACCGACGAATGGGCTTGCGTTGCCCGCACACTTGATCTAATCTTCACCTGCCTGCTGTGAGCAGGCACCTCAATAAGACGCAGTCACTGCGTCTTGGGATGCGGCAAAACCAACATCTTTTGCCCTTTCCTCGGACGGCCCGCGTGCCGCTCCAGCCCCCGGCTTCGCCCGGGGGTTTCTCATTCAGGAGCCCGTGAACTGGGCGATCGCTTCTTTCAGGCCCAGGCGCACATTGGTCGCGCCCCCCACCGAGGGCAGCCAATCCAGTGCCCCTTCGCGGTGCCAGTGATGCGCGGGCGCGGGTGTGACCTTGATTGGAGGCTTGTCAGGGTGCAGCGCAGCCTCGCGTCTGGCCGCCTCATTGAACATGCGCATGGCACGGGGCATGTGATAGGAATCCGTCACCACCACCACCTCACCGACCCCCTGTTCGGCGAGCATCGCCACGGTCAGCAAGGCATTCTGGCGCGTATCGGCAGAGCGGGTTTCCGTCCAGCGCAGGGTCACACCATAGAACTGCTGGGCCACGCGGGCGGCCGTTTCAGCCTCGGACGCCCCCACTTCACCTTGCTGGCTCCAGCCTATGCCCCCACTGAAGCCGATGGGCAAGCCCGTGCGCTGCCCCAACCAGATGGCATAGCGCAGGCGTTCGGCGGAAAAGTGCGTCAGATCAGACACCCCATACTCCGGCGCCAGCGCATCACGCCCAGCACCCAGTGCCACGATGGCCACCGGGGCCTGGGCGCCCGCCCCCGCACGCCCCAAGCGCCGAGCCACGCCCTGTTGCTGCCCATAGGCCTTGCCGACGGCCTGCAGCCGACTCAACTCCGCGCCCTGCAAGGGCGCAGGCGGCTTCAGAACGTGATCCTGCAAGAACACGGCCGTGACCTGACACTGGCTGACCCAGATGCCCAACACCCCGGTCAAGAGCACCAGGTAACCCAGACCGCGCCGCGGCAGGATCAGCCGTGCTCCCACCAGGATCAGCACCAGAAATGGCACTGGCGGCAAGGCCAACGCGGTCAACAAGGGCTTGTAAGCGGCCCAATCACCCATGCACACACCTCACATCTGCTTCAACGGCGCCCGCCCTCAACGCATGCCGCCAGGTTTATTTGGCTAAACCTGGACACACACAAGGGGCACTTCATTTGGATAATGTCCCAGTCTACGTAAAGAAAGCACCTGATGAGCGCAAACACCCAGGCAAGGGATGCCACCGCGCAGGCCCACCACATCGAAGAAGCCACCTTCGGCGGCGGTTGCTTCTGGTGCATCGAAACCGTGTTCAACCAGCTCCGTGGTGTGATCCAGGCGGAATCCGGCTACAGCAACGGCGCTCACCCCAACCCCACCTATGAAGATGTCTGCACCGGCCAGACCGGCCATGCCGAAGTGGTGCGCGTGCGCTTTGACCCCAGGCAGGTGAGCTACCAGCAGTTGCTGGAGGTGTTCTTTGCCATGCACGACCCCACGACACTCAACCGCCAGGGCCATGACGTGGGGACGCAATACCGCTCGGGCATCTACACGCACAACGCCCGGCAGGCCGAGCAAGCCCGAAACCTGATCGACGAACTGGCCACGAGCCGCGTCTTCCGCGACCCCATCGTGACCGAAGTGCTGCCGGTGGCCAACTACCACCCGGCCGAGGCCTACCAC
>JACPOH010000324.1 GCA_016185075.1 Aquabacterium sp.
GTACGTGTCGACCACCGAGCTTGCTTCGCTGGCAGAGCCCACGACCGTCAACCCGTAGCGGGAGAGCACGCTGGCCAGACCTTCCACGATCAGAGGGTGGTCGTCGGCAATCATCACGTTGATCACGCTCATTGTTTTCTCTCCATCACTGATTGGACATTGCAGGTGGCGTCTCGATTTGCCGTTGCGCACGCAGTGTCATGTCTTCGCCATCTCATGGTATTCAGGTGGTGTTTGTTGCGCCGGGAATCGGCCATTTTAACGTGTTCGCGGAGCGTTCGGTGACGCAAGGCTGATCGCCTGGTGCTGTCATGTGCAGTCCGGGAATGCCAACTTCTGCCAGGCTGCTTACTTGATGTTGCAAAATATTGCTACGTGGTGGCAACTTTGGTGTCCTTGTATGGTGCTACAGTTGCGCAAAAGAAGAAACATTCAACGCTGTCATCTTGTTTTTGATTGAGGAGCGGCCGGCAGAGTCGCGATATCGCTTCGGGAGGGGCGGCACAAGGGCATGCCCAGTCACATGGGGATGCCCTTTGTGCTTTCAGGGTCCGTCTTGGTGGCGTAAAACCCTGCGCACAAGGGAAACCCGCGAGCAGGCCGAGTCATTCATGCGGCCCTTGCCTTAAAATCGACATCTTTTCCCTCTACGGGGCCCTCCAGCCCTTTGCCCGACTGAGCATCATGGGACGCACCCTCTACGACAAGATCTGGGACGAGCACGTCGTCCACACCGAAGAAGACGGCACGGCCGTGCTGTACATCGACCGTCATCTGGTGCATGAAGTCACCAGCCCGCAGGCGTTCGAAGGCCTGGACATCGCTGGCCGCAAGGTGTGGCGCCTGTCTGCCAACCTGGCTGTGAGCGACCACAACGTCCCCACGACCGACCGCTCGGAAGGCATCAAGGACCCGGTGTCCAAATTGCAGGTCGACACGCTGGACCAGAACTGCGACCGCAATGGCATCACCCAGTTCAAGATGGGTGACAAGCGCCAGGGCATCGTGCACGTGATCGGCCCTGAGCAGGGCGCGACGCTGCCCGGCATGACCGTGGTCTGTGGTGACAGCCACACGTCTACCCATGGCGCTTTCGGTGCACTGGCACATGGCATCGGCACCTCCGAAGTGGAGCACGTGCTGGCCACGCAAACGCTGCTGGCCAAGAAGGCCAGGAACATGCTGGTCAAGGTCGAAGGCACCGTGACCAAGGGCGTGAGTGCCAAGGACATCGTGCTGGCCATCATCGGCAAGATCGGCACCGCTGGTGGCACCGGCTACACCATCGAGTTCGCTGGTTCCGCCATCCGTGCTCTGAGCATGGAAGGTCGCATGACCGTGTGCAACATGGCCATCGAAGCGGGTGCCCGCGCCGGCCTGGTCGCGGTGGACGACACCACGATCAACTACGTCAAGGGGCGTCCCTTCACGCCGGCTGGCGTTGAGTGGGATCAGGCCGTGGCTTACTGGCGCACCTTGCACTCCGATCCGGATGCGGTGTTCGACACGGTGGTTGAATTGAATGCTGCCGAGATCAAGCCGCAAGTCACCTGGGGCACCTCGCCCGAGATGGTGCTGTCCATCGAGGACCGCGTGCCCGATCCCGACAAGATCAAGGACCCCGTCCAGCGTTCCGCCACCGAGCGTGCGCTCCAGTACATGGCCCTCGAACCAAACAAGGCGATCAACGATATCCGCGTCGACAAGGTGTTCATCGGTTCGTGCACCAACAGCCGCATCGAAGACATGCGCGAAGCCGCGGCCGTGGTCAAGAAGATCGGTGGCCGTGTGGCGACCAACATCAAGCTGGCGCTCGTGGTGCCAGGTTCCGGCCTGGTCAAGGAGCAAGCCGAGCGCGAAGGTCTGGATCAGATCTTCAAGGCTGCAGGCTTCGAATGGCGCGAGCCCGGTTGCTCCATGTGTCTGGCCATGAACGCCGACCGCCTGGAGCCAGGTGAGCGCTGCGCCTCGACCAGCAACCGCAACTTCGAAGGCCGTCAAGGCGCCGGTGGTCGCACCCATCTGGTGAGTCCTGCCATGGCCGCCGCCGCGGCGATGCAGGGCCACTTCGTGGACGTGCGTCGTATCGCCTGAACCTGATCTGTCTTGAAGTTGGAGAGACCTCTCATGAAACGTCTGGCTGTATCCCTGATGCTGTTGTTGTCCATGCTGGGGCTGAGCGCCTGCAATACGCTCCACGGTATGGGGCAGGACATCGAGAAGGCTGGTGAGGCCATCTCCAACGCAGCGAAAAAGTAAATCACCATGCAAGCATTTCGCATTCACAAGGGCCTGGTGGCCCCGATGGACCGGGACAACGTCGACACCGACGCCATCATCCCCAAGCAATACCTGAAGTCCATCAAGCGCACGGGCTTCGGCCCCAATCTGTTTGACGAGTGGCGCTACCTGGACGCGGGCGAGCCCGGCCAGGATCCGGCCACGCGCAAGCCCAACCCGGATTTCGTGCTCAACCAGCCGCGCTACAAGGGCGCCTCCGTGTTGCTGGCCCGCAAGAACTTCGGTTGTGGCTCCAGCCGTGAGCACGCGCCCTGGGCGCTGGATCAATACGGCTTTCGCGCCATCATCGCCCCCAGCTTCGCCGACATCTTCTTCAACAACAGCTTCAAGAATGGCTTGCTGCCCATCGTGCTGAGCGAGGCGCAGGTCGACAAGCTGTTCAATGAAGTGGCGGCCTTCCCGGGCTATGAGCTGACCATCGACCTGGAGCGTCAGGTCGTGATCAAGCCCGACGGCACCGAGTTGCCTTTCGAGGTCCAGCCTTTCCGCAAGTACTGCCTGCTCAATGGCTTCGATGACATCGGCCTGACCCTGCGCCACGCCGACAAGATCAAGGCTTACGAGGCCGAGCGCCTGGCGCAAAAGCCCTGGCTGAACCACCGCATCGTCTAAACAAAAACACTCCTCGCTGAGACTCCATCATGGTCATGAAGATTGCTGTTCTGCCGGGTGACGGCATTGGTCCCGAAATCGTCACGGAAGCCGTCAAGGTGCTCAACACCCTGGACCTGGCTTTCGAGATGAAAGAGGCCAAGGTCGGTGGCGCCGCCTTTGACGCCCACGGCCACCCGCTGCCCGAGCACACCTTGAGCCTGGCCATGGAGTCCGACGCGGTGCTGTTCGGTTCGGTGGGTGACTGGAAGTACGACAAGCTGGACCGCCCCCTGCGTCCCGAGCAGGCCATCCTCGGCCTGCGCAAGAACATGGGCCTGTTCGCCAACTTCCGTCCGGCCATCTGCTATCCGCAGCTGACACACGCATCGAGCCTCAAGCCTGAACTGGTCGCCGGTCTGGACATCCTCATCATCCGTGAGCTGACGGGTGACATCTACTTCGGCCAACCGCGCGGCCGCCGCCAGTCGCCTGATGGCGAGTTCAAGGGGGCCGATGAAGCCTTCGACACCATGCGCTACTCGCGCCCCGAGATCGAGCGCATCGCCCACGTGGCCTTCCAGGCCGCCCGCAAGCGCAACAAGCGCGTGACCAGCGTTGACAAGGCCAATGTGCTGGAGACCTTCCAGTTCTGGAAGGATGTCGTCACCGAAGTGCACGCCCAATACCCTGACATCGAGCTGGACCACATGTACGTGGACAACGCCGCGATGCAACTGGTCAAGGCGCCCAAGAAGTTCGACGTGCTGTTCACGGGCAACATGTTCGGCGACATCCTGTCTGACGCGGCGGCCATGCTGACCGGCTCGATCGGCATGCTGCCCTCGGCCTCGCTCAACGCCAAGGGCCAGGGCCTGTACGAGCCCAGCCATGGCTCGGCCCCGGACATCGCTGGCAAGGGTGTGGCCAATCCTTTGGCCACCATCCTGAGCGCGGCCATGATGTTGCGCTTCAGCTTGAACCAGGAAGAGGCTGCCAGCCGCATCGAGCGCGCCGTGCAGGCTGTGCTGGAGCAAGGCCTGCGCACGCCGGACATCTACAGCGAAGGCACCAGGAAGGTCGGCACCGTCGAGATGGGCGAAGCCGTGGTGGCTGCCCTGAAGTCGCAAGGTTAAAGCGCGGGCCGATGTGCGCCCCAGCGCGCACGCACAAGATTCAATTTGAAGGATAGAAAAATGGCTACGACTCTGGTTGGTTTGGTGGGCTGGCGCGGCATGGTCGGCTCCGTGTTGATGGATCGCATGCAGGCCGAAGGGGATTTCGACCTCATCGAGCCCCTGTTCTTCTCGACCTCGAACGCGGGCGGCAAGGCCCCGTCGATGGCCAACAGCAGCCAGGGACTGTGCGCCACGATGGCCCCGGCGTTGGGCTGTACGAGATGCCAGACATTGAAGCCGCAGGACGGGA
>JACPOH010000325.1 GCA_016185075.1 Aquabacterium sp.
CCACGGCATAGCCCTGCCCGGCGCCTTGCAAGGCCGAGCGGATCAGGCCATCAACCGGTTCGCGCACATGGGGGCCATCGCGCTGAAGCCCATCGGCCGTCCACGCCAGATCCAGGGACATCAGCAGCGTGGCCTGCACGGTGGCATGGTCGCGCAATGCCTGCGGATACAGGCTGGCATCCTGAAAAATGAATTCGCTGTAGACCGCCGTCATCAAGGCCGTGGTGTCGGCCAGCACGATGCGGTGCGCGTGCCTGGCCTGGTCGATCAGGCGAGTCTGCTCGGCGGCGATCATGGTCTGCTCTTGCTGACCGGGCGTGCGGCCCTGCTGGTCGCAGAACAGCCGCAGCGCTTCGGGCACCATCACGGCATCCAGGCCACGCCCGGCCAGCACGCGCGTCAACTCTTGTGCGAGCGTGGTCTTGCCTGTGCTCTCGGCCCCCAGCAAGGCGATGACCTGGCCGGCCATGTCAGGCCCCTGCCTCGACGGGTTGAACCGACGTACTCAGGCGCAGCCAGGCACGCCAGCCCACCACGGACAAGATGGCGAACAAGCCATACAACAGCACGGTCAGCCACAGTTGCTTGTAGGCAAACAGCCCCACGCTGACCAGGTTGACCAGCAGCCAGCAAGGCCAGTTTTCCACCCACTTGCGCGCCAGCAGCCATTGGCCCACGATGCTGCCCGCCGTGGGCAGGGCATCCAGATAAGGCACGTCGGAATCGGTGATGTGGTGCAGCAGATTGCCCAGGGCGGGCCACAGCAAGAGCACGACACCCGCTGCATACCAGCGGCCCGAAGTGCCCATGACACGCACGCTCAAGGGGCGCTGGTCACGCCCCACGCCTCGCAACCACTGCCACCACCCCCAAACGGAGATGATCACGAACAGCACCTGCAAGCTCGCCTCGCCATACAGTTTGCTGCGCGCAAACAGCAGGCCATAGAGCACGGAGCTGATGATGGCCAAGGGCCAGGCCAGGGAATTGACCTTGAGGTTCAAGCCCACCATCAGCAACGACAGCACGAAAGCCCAGCATTCCAGCTGGCTGACGGGGACACCCCATGCGGTGAAGGTGGGTGCCAGCCAGGGATCCAGCCACGCCAGCGAGGCTGCCAGGCCATCCAGACCAGACGACATGCTCAAGGTGCTGACGGGGCCGACGGGGCAGGCATGACCTGGGGCAGCCTGGTTGTCAGCTGGACGTAGATTTCGTCCGGCTTGACCATGCCCAGTTCGGTGCGGGCCTTTTCTTCGACCATCTCCAGGCCCTCCTGGAGGTCGCGCACCTCAGCCGACAGCTGCTCATTGCGGGCCTGGGCCTCGGCATTGGCGCGCTGCTGGGTTTGCACCTGGGCGCGCAGGGCCATCACGCGCGGCACGCCCCCCTTGCCGAACCAGAGCTCGGCCTGAACCACGGCAAGCAGTGCCAGGAGGATGACGGCGGCAAAACGCATGCGCACATTATCCACGAGAGCCCTAATGAAAAACGGGGCGCTGAGTCTGGCTCAGGCCCCGTTGTGCTGCTTGCCAACCCGTGATCAGGTCAGCGCGGCATTCAGCATGGAGATCAACGCAGGTTGTAGAAAGCGCTGCGGCCAGGGTACACGGCCACGTTGCCCAGGTCTTCTTCGATGCGCAGGAGCTGGTTGTACTTGCTCATGCGGTCGGAGCGGCTCATCGAACCGGTCTTGATCTGGCCGGCGTTCAGGCCCACGGCGATGTCGGAGATCGTGTTGTCTTCGGTTTCGCCCGAGCGGTGCGAAATCACGGCGGTGTAACCGGCGCGCTTGGCCATTTCGATGGCGGCAAACGTTTCGGTCAGGGTACCGATCTGGTTGATCTTGATGAGGATGGAGTTGGCGATGTCCTTCTCGATGCCTTCCTTCAGGATCTTGGTGTTGGTCACGAACAGGTCGTCACCCACCAGCTGAACCTTCTTGCCCAGACGCTCGGTCAGGTGCTTCCAGCCAGCCCAGTCGCCTTCGGCCATGGCATCTTCGATCGAGATGATGGGGTACTTGTCGCACCAGGTGGCCAGCATGTCGGTCCACTGCTCGGCGGTCAGGGTCAGGCCCTCGCCTTCGAGGTGGTACTTGCCATCCTTGAAGAACTCGGAAGCGGCGCAGTCCAGGCCCAGCATGATCTGCTCGCCGGCGGTGTAGCCAGCGGCTTCGATGGCTTGCAGGATCAGCTGGATGGCTTCTTCGTGGCTGGCCACGGACGGTGCGAAACCACCTTCGTCACCCACGGCTGTGCTGATGTGCTTGTCGTGCAGGATCTTCTTCAGGGCGTGGAAGACTTCAGCGCCGTAACGCAGGGCTTCACGGAAGGTGGGCGCGCCCACGGGCAGGATCATGAACTCTTGCAGATCCAGGTTGTTGTTGGCGTGCGCACCACCGTTGATGACGTTCATCATCGGGACGGGCAGCTGCACGGCACCCATGCCACCGAAGTAGCGGTACAGAGGCAGGCCGGCTTCTTCAGCAGCGGCTCGGGCCACGGCCATCGACACGGCCAGCATGGCGTTGGCGCCCAGGCGGCCCTTGTTCTCGGTGCCGTCGAGGTCGATCAGGGTCTTGTCCAGGAAGGCTTGCTCGGAGGCATCCAGGCCCAGCACGGCTTCGGCGATTTCGGTGTTGATGTGCTCGACGGCCTTCAGAACGCCCTTGCCCAGATAACGCGACTTGTCGCCATCACGCAGCTCGATGGCTTCGCGCGAACCGGTCGATGCGCCGGACGGCACGGCCGCACGGCCCATGACGCCGCTTTCCAGCAGGACGTCGCATTCGACGGTGGGGTTGCCGCGGCTGTCGATCACTTCGCGGCCGATGATGTCAACGATGGCGCTCATCAGAGGTTCCTCAAAAAATGGAATGTTGAATTTGAAAAACGAAACAGGGCATTCTGCGCTGGGGGTCTGACCTCGGGGATCAGGAGAAGTTCGACTCCAGGAAGCCGTTCTTCTTGGTGATGCGGTCCAGCTCGACCAGGGTTTCAAGCAAGGCCTTCATGTGCTTGAGCGGCACGGCGTTGGGGCCGTCGCTGAGCGCGCAGGCGGGGTCGGGGTGCGTTTCCATGAACAGGCCCGAGATGCCCACGGCCACGGCGGCGCGCGACAGCACAGGCACGAACTCGCGCTGGCCACCCGAAGACGTGCCCTGCCCGCCTGGCAACTGCACCGAGTGGGTGGCGTCGAACACGACGGGGGCGCCGGTCTCACGCATGATGGCCAGCGAGCGCATGTCGGACACGAGGTTGTTGTAGCCGAAGCTCACACCACGTTCGCAGGCCATGAAGTTGTCGTCATTGAGCCCCTTGGCGCGCGCAGCGGCACGGGCCTTGTCGATGACGTTCTTCATGTCGCCAGGCGCCAGGAACTGGCCCTTCTTGATGTTCACCGGCTTGCCGCATTGGGCCACCGCGTGGATGAAATCGGTCTGGCGGCACAGGAAGGCCGGTGTCTGCAACACGTCCACCACCGAGGCCACCGCGGGGATCTCGGCTTCGGTGTGCACGTCCGTCAGGATGGGCACATTCAGTTCGCGCTTGACCTTGGCCAGGATCTCAAGACCCTTCTCCATGCCCGGACCACGGAAGGAGGTGCCGCTGGAGCGGTTGGCCTTGTCATAGCTGGACTTGAAGATGAAGGGGATGCCCAGGCTTGATGTGATCTCCTTGAGCGTGCCGGCCGTGTCCATCTGCAGCTGCTCGGACTCGACCACACAAGGGCCGGCGATCAGGAAGAAAGGGTGGTTCAGACCGACGTCGAATCCGCAGAGCTTCATGGAATGCTTCCTCAGCGCCTTGTTCAGGCTTTCTTGTTGGCAGCGGCCTGATGGTCAAGCGCCGCCTTGATGTAGCCGGTGAACAGCGGGTGGCCGCCCCAGGGGGTCGACTTGAACTCGGGGTGGAACTGCACGCCGACGTACCAGGGGTGAACCGACTTGGGCAGCTCGACCATTTCGGTGAGCTTCTCGCGCTGCGTGATGGCCGAGATCACCAGACCAGCCTGTTGCAGGCGATCCAGGTAACGCTCATTGGCTTCATAGCGGTGGCGATGGCGCTCGGTCACGACCGGGCCGTAGATGTCGTGCGCGATGGTGCCGGGCTTCACGTCGGACGACTGGGCGCCCAGGCGCATGGTGCCGCCCAGGTCGGACGAAGCGTCGCGCTTCTGTACGGTGCCGTCCGCGTCCAGCCACTCGTCGATCAGGGCGATCACGGGGTGCGGCGTGTTGGGCTCGAACTCGGTGGAGTTGGCACCATCCAGGCCGGCCTTGTGGCGCGCGTATTCGATGGTGGCCACTTGCATACCCAGGCAGATGCCCAGGTAGGGGATGCCGTTTTCGCGGGCGAACTGGGCCGCGCAGATCTTGCCTTCCACGCCGCGCTTGCCGAAGCCGCCAGGCACCAGGATGGCGTCAAACTGCTTGAGTTGCGAGACGGTTTCGGGCGTCAGCGTTTCGGAATCCACGTACTCGATGTTGACGCGAGCATGGTTGTGGATACCGGCGTGGCGCAGCGCCTCGTTGAGCGACTTGTACGAATCCGACAGATCCGTGTACTTGCCGCACATGGCGATGGTGACGGTGTGCTTCGGGTTCTCGACTTCGTAGACCAGGTTGTCCCAGCGAGAGAGGTCGGCAGGCTTGGTCTGCAGCTGCAGCTTGTTGCAGATCAGGTCATCCAGATGCTGCTCGTGCAGCATGCGAGGTACCTTGTAGATGGTGTCGGCGTCCCACACCGAGATCACGCCGGACTCGGGCACATTGGTGAACAGCGAGATCTTTTCGCGTTCATCTGCGGGAATGGCGCGGTCAGCGCGGCACAGCAGCGCATCGGGCTGGATACCGATTTCGCGCAGCTTCTGCACGGTGTGTTGCGTGGGCTTGGTCTTGAGCTCGCCAGCCGCCGCGATGAAGGGCACGTAGGTCAGGTGCACGAAGGCCGCATTGGTCGGGCCGGCCTTCAGGCTCAACTGACGGGCAGCTTCCATGAAAGGCAGCGATTCGATGTCACCCACCGTGCCGCCGATTTCCACGATGGCCACGTCCACGGCGTCAGGCGTACCGACACCCGCGCCACGGCGCACGTAGTCCTGGATTTCGTTGGTGATGTGGGGAATGACCTGCACGGTCTTGCCCAGGTAGTCACCACGGCGCTCTTTTTCGAGCACGCTCTTGTAGATCTGCCCGGTGGTGAAGTTATTGGCCTTCTTCATCCGCGTGGTGATGAAGCGCTCGTAGTGGCCCAGGTCCAGGTCGGTTTCAGCGCCGTCGTCGGTCACGAAGACCTCGCCGTGCTGGAAAGGCGACATCGTGCCCGGATCGACGTTGATGTACGGATCCAGCTTGATCAGGGTAACTTTGAGGCCACGAGATTCGAGAATGGCGGCCAGTGACGCAGCGGCGATGCCCTTGCCTAGCGAGGACACCACACCGCCCGTGACGAAGACAAACTTGGTCATTGCGCAAAAGCGCCCGCGTACAAGGCGGGCGCTGCGGTGGTAAAGCGGCATTATAGGGGCTTGCGGGGGCCTTGTACCGTGGATTGCGCCACATCAAGCCCCTCGATACTGGGGCCCGGTTAACCCAGAGCAGTCTTCTATACTGCGCGGCTTTTGCGCCCGTGGCATTTTTCGTGCCTAGCCGCCTTCATACCGGACCCGGCCTTCATGACCAGCAACATCTACTCGGGGCGCCCGTCGGCGCTCCTCAACGTCGATCCTGCCCTGTTTGACCAGATCGAGCAAGAAATCGACGAGATCAAGCAACGCTACCGCGCCAAGCTGGGCCCCAAGGATGTTGCCTACATCAAGGGACTTAGGCGCAATTCTCGCATTTTCGAGGCTATTGGCCGCGGCTTGCTGTGGGTCAGCCCTGAACCCATCACCTTCTCGCTGGGTGTGTTCTTCACCTGGTTGCACCGCAACATCGAGTCGATCGAAATCGGCCACAACGTGCTGCACGGGCAATATGACTATTTCCCGGAGATCCCTCAGTTTCACGCGCACAACTTCAAATGGAAGGCACCGGTGGACGAGGAAGGCTGGCGTCGTGAGCACAACGGCCTGCACCACGTGCACACCAATGTGTTCGAGATGGACCCCGATCTCAACCACGGCATCTTGCGCACCAATGATCTGACCCCGTGGAACAAGCGCCACCTCTTCCAGGTACCGCTGTACCTGTTGGCGGCCTACCCCACCATGCTGTACCAGTTCAATTCGCAGAACCTGGGCTTTGGCCAGAAGTTCCGCGAAAAGGCCTTCCCCGAAGGCAACAAGGGCTACGCCCCGGTGGACACTGCCGGCCAGAGCGACGAAGAACTCGAGAAGCGCAACAAGCGCTCCATCTGGCGCGTGCTGGCCAAGGAATACATCGTGTTCCCCTTGCTGGCGGCCGCCACCGGTTTCTCCGGCCTGAAGGTGCTGCTGGGCAATGCCCTGGCTGACGCCATCAACAACTACTGGATCAGCATGACGATCCAGGCCACGCACTTCACCGAACCGCTGCAATCGGCCGATGCACTCAAGCACAAGGGCCACTGGTACCTGTCGCAACTGGAGTCGTCGGTGAACTTCAAGGGCAGCCGCCGCATGAGCATCCTGTGGGGCCACCTGAACTACCAGATCGAACACCACCTGTTCCCGGACATCCCCTCGCATCACTACCCGGACATGGCCAAGGAAGTCAAAGCCGTCTGCAAGAAATACAACGTGGACTACAAGTGCAACCCCACCTGGGGCCGCGCCATCCGCAACTACCTGTCGGTGATGTGGAAGCATTCCTTCCCGCCTGCCACGCAGACGCAGCAGTCCACCGCGGGCACTGGCCATGCTTGAGGCCGTGCTGACCAGGCGGAACCGCTGGGCGCTCGAACACAGCGGCCGAGCCTGGCGGGACTCCGTGGCCAGCAAC
>JACPOH010000326.1 GCA_016185075.1 Aquabacterium sp.
AAAGATGCACCAAATGAGAAGGCCGCTATATGCGGCCTTCTGCCTTTCCGGGCCTGATGTGGGCGCTGCTGTCCGCCAGCAAAACGTAAATAGATTTGTGTTTTAAAGCGATTTTGTTAGCATGTATGCATGCCCAAGCAATCCCGTGCCCTCTTATCCATGCCGCCAGCGGTGCTGGCCCAACTCCAGCAGTTGGGTGAACACCTGGCCATTGCGCGTAAGCGGCGCAAGGAGTCGCGGCGGGTTTGGGCAGAACGCATCGGGGTGACGGAGCCAACCTTGGCCCGCATGGAAAAGGGTGATCCGTCCGTGGCATTCGGAAGCTACGCCACCGCCTTGTGGCTGATCGGACGGGTGCAAGCCTTGGCTGACCTCGCCGCGCCAGAGCTGGATCGCGGCGCCCTGGACAGCGAGGTTCGCGCGGCAGCGTTGCGCTCGGTTCGCAAGGGCCCCTCCGTGGAGGCTCGCTTGCGAGCTGCCGCACGGAGCGATGAAGGCGCTCCATGATGGTGGCCAACATGCAAACAGCGATGCCCGCACCCTGGAACGAGCTGTATCTCTGGTGGCTTGGCCGCCCGGAGGCACCCATGCGCATTGGGGTCTTGCGCTTCGTGCCGTCGATGCGCGGGGTCTCCTTGCAATATGACGCGCACTGGTTGGCGCAGGGTTTTGCCTTGAGCGAGGACTTGCCGCTGCTGGATCAGGTGTTCCTCCCCGTACACAAGGATGCGGCTGCGGGCGCGGTAGATGACGCCCGGCCGGACGGCTGGGGCGAGCGCGTGATCCGCCTGCTGGACCGGCCCGCGCGTCTGTCCCTGATGGAGTACCTGTTCCTGGCGGGCGACGAGCGCTTTGGTGCGCTGGGCGTGTCGCTGTCAGGTGAGGCTTACCAGGGGCGGGAACTGGGGCCGCTGCCCCGTTTGCAAGATATAGGCGTCTTGCATGAGCTGGTGCAGCGTGTGCTGGCGGGAGAACCGGTTCGTGAGGATCTCAAGCGCCTGATCGCGCCCGGTGTGACCATGGGGGGTGCGCGCCCGAAGGCCTTGATTGAACTCGATGGGCAGCCATGGGTGATCAAATTTGCCGAGACAGGTGAGGCGCAGGACTGGCCGTTGATCGAGCATGCAGCCATGACCTTGGCGGCGCGAGCGGGCATCACCGTGGCGCCAACACGTGCCCTGGCGCTGGCTCGTGGGCATGCCGTGGCAGTGCAACGCTTTGATCGGTGGGTGGATCCGGATGGGCGCGCGCGGCGCCTGCATGCCTTGTCAGCCCATGTGGCCTTGCAGGCGGCCGGTGAAGAAATGGGCTACCCGGAACTGGCGCAATTGCTGCGGAGGCGTGGCGTGGTGCGCGATGGCGTGAGTCAGGCTCAGATGCGCGAGCTGTTCAGGCGCATGGTGTTCAACATCCTGATCGACAACACCGATGACCACGAGAAGAACCACGTGCTGCTGATGAACGACCGCGGCGAGTACACCTTGTCGCCGGCCTTTGACGTGCTGCCAACGGGTCAGGCCCTGGGCTACCAACAGATGCGCGTGGGGCGAGATGGCGCCGTCTCATCGATCGACAACGCCTTGTCGGAGGCCAACCTGTTCGGGCTCGGCGCACGTGATGCGCGTGACGAGGTGCGCACCGTCGCTGTGGTGGTGGATGCCTGGCGAGACCACTTCAACGCGTGTGGGGTGTCTGCCGCCGATATCGACTCGCTGGCAGCGCAAATCGACCGACCTGATTGGGTCAGCCAGCGCACGGCAGCGCGCTGACCCAAGAGCCATGGGCGCGATTAAGCTGCGCGCCCATGGCTCTCACCACACGGCCAATCAAGCCTTCACGCCATGCTCCGAAGCCGGCTTCAGGCCCAGCATCTGCCGTGCTTCAGCTGGCGATGCCACCTCACGCCCTGCATTGCGCGCGCACTGCGCCAGGGCTTCGATCAGCTGGCCGTTGCCCGAGGTGCGTTCGCCACCGGGCAGGTAGAAGGTGTCTTCCACGCCGGTGCGCAGCATGCCGCCGAGGTCCGCGGTGGCCTGGTGCACGGCCCAGATCTCTTCGCGGCCAATCAGGGTGGTTTGCCAGGTCGTGCCTTGCTTGCGGTACTTCACCAGCAGCTTGAGCAAATCGGCGTCCACCGGCATGCCCGAGGCCACGCCCATCACGAAGTTGTACTCCAGGTAGTCGGCCATGCCGGCCTTCTGGTACATCTCGACCGAGCGCACGATGCCCACGTCGAAGCATTCGAACTCGGGGCGGGTGCCGGTTTCGTTCATCACGTCGATCATGGCCTTGACCTTCTCGACCTGGTTGTCGAACAGCATCGGGGGCCAGGCCCATTGGCCGTTCTCTTTGATCTTGAGGTAGTTCAGGCTGCCGGCATTGCAGGCGGCGATCTCGGGGCGCACGGCGCGGATGCACGCTGCCGGGCCGGAGATGTCGGGGCCGACCACACCGGTCGTCAGGTTGATGATGACGCCAGGGCAGGCGGCACGGATGGCCGTGTCGATTTCGGAGGCCACGGCCGGATCCCAGCTGGGGAAGCGGCCCATGCCGGGCTCCTGGCGACGCAGGTGCACGTGCATGATGGACGCGCCGGCGTCAAAGGCCTCGCGCGCAGCGGCCGCCATTTCCTTGGCCGTGACCGGCACAGGGTGTTGCGCCGGATCGGTGAGCACGCCGGTGAGGGCGCAGGTCAGAATGGCCTTGTCCATGATCAGGATTCCTTCGTTGTGAGTTCGATGTCGATCAGCAGGGTCTTGGCCTGCACTTGTTCGCCCGCTTGCACGTACACGGCCTTGATCACGCCCGGGGCCTGGGCGGACAACCACATTTCCATCTTCATGGCTTCGATGCTCAGCAGCGGCTGGTCTGCCACGACCTTGTCACCGGCCTTGACCAGGACCTGGGCCACGGTGCCGGCCACGGGCGACAACGCACGGCTGGGGTCCACGGCGTTGCCGGCATCGGGCCAGGCCGAGACTTCGCTGAACACAAAGGTGGCGGCCTCTTGCACCACCTGCAGTTCGTCGCCGCCCGCGCCTTCGCACCACACGGCCAGCAAGGTGCGCTGCACGCCGTCGAGTTCATAGCGCAGCACGCCGCCGCGCGGGTCGCTGCCATGGCTGATCAGGCGCAGTTCATGAGGTGCCGCGGCCGGCGTGGGGCTCACGAGGAAGCGGCCATTGCGCTGGCCTTGCACGCGCAGCGTGCGCTTGGCGCCGTCGCAGGCCAGGGGCACATCAAAACCGCTGGCGCTGTCGGCGCGCAAGGCCGGTGCGCGGGTGCCCGCCGCCTTGTGCTCGGTGCGTGCCGCGATCACGGCGGCGGCCACGAGCCACGTGTCGTCCGTGGCAACGGGGCGCTGCAGGATGGCTTCGTTGTCGGCCTGCCACTGGTCGATGAGCGTGGTGGTCATCGTGCCGGCACGGAAGCGCGGGTGGTCCACCAGATCACGCAGGAAGCGTGCGTTGTGCTTGAGGCCCAGCAGCGGTGCGTCGTCCAGCGTGGCGATCAGGCGGCGGATGGCGTCGTCACGGTCACGGCCATGCACGATGAGCTTGGCTACCATGGGGTCGTAGTGCGGCGTCACAGTGCCACCTTCGACGATGCCGTCGTCAATGCGCACGCCGTCGTACAGCGCGTGACCAGGACGCCACCAGGCGATGTCGCCGGTTTGCGGGGCGAAGCCGGCATACGGGTCTTCGGTGTACAGGCGCGCTTCGATGGCGTGGCCTTGCAGCTTGATCTCTTCCTGCTTGAGCGGCAGGGGCTGGCCAGCGGCCACGCGCAGCTGCCACTCGACCAGATCGAGGCCCGAGATCATTTCCGTGACCGGGTGCTCCACCTGCAGGCGGGTGTTCATCTCCAGGAAGTAGTAGTTCAACTCCTGGTCGACGATGTACTCGATGGTGCCGGCGCCGCAGTAGTTGATGGCCTTGGCGGCCAGCACGGCATCGCGGCCCATGGCTTCGCGCATGGCGGGGCTCACGACGGGCGAGGGCGATTCTTCAATCACCTTCTGGCGGCGGCGCTGGGCCGTGCAGTCACGCTCGCCGATGTAGACGGCGTTGCCGTGGCTGTCGGCGAAGACCTGGATCTCTATGTGGCGCGGCCGCGTCAGGTACTCTTGTCGCCCATCACGCGGATGGCTTCAGGCGAGGGGCCGATGAAGATCACGCCCGCATCGGCACAGGCCTGCGCGAAGCCGGCGTTCTCCGACAGGAAGCCGTAGCCGGGGTGGATGGCGTTGGCGCCGGTCTTGCGGCAGGCGTCCAGCAAGGCATCCACCTTGAGGTAGGACTCGGCGGCAGGGGCGGGGCCGATGCACACGGCCTCGTCAGCCAGGCTGACGTGCGGTGCTTGCGCATCGGCTTCGCTGAACACGGCCACGGTGCGGTAGCCCAGCTTGCGGGCGGTGCGGATCACGCGGCAGGCGATTTCCCCGCGGTTGGCGATGAGGATTTTTTTAAGCATGGTCGGTTCTCCGCGAGGAAATCGCCTGCAGCCCGCTTCGCGAGCTCATGCGATTTGGCTTCGCCGCAAGGCCTTCGGCCTTGTCGCCGCGGTTGGCAATCAGGATTTTTTTGATCATGGTGATGTCAACTCAAGCGCATCAAGATGCTTGGGGAACCCACGAGGGTTTGCGCTTCGCCATGAACGCGCTGGTGCCTTCCTGGCCTTCGTCACTGAGCACCGCGCGGGCGAACATGTCGGCCGCGTCATCGATCAGGTTCTCGGGCGTGGTCAGGCGGGCGTGGGCCAGCAGGTTCTTGGTGGTCGCGATGGCTTGCGGGCCGCAGGCCATGATGCTGGCGATGGTGTTGGCCAGGGCATCGTTGAGCGCGTCGGCGCTGCCATGTACCTCGTGCACCAGGCGGATGGTCAGCGCTTCTTGCGCATTGACCTTGGCACCGGTGACCGACAGGCGCTTGGCCTCGGCATAACCCAGGCGTTCGACCAGGAAGGGCGCGATCTGCGCGGGGATGATGCCCAGCGAGGTTTCGGGCAGGCGAAAGCTCACGTTGTCCAGCGCCAGGGTGACGTCGGACACGCAGGCCAGGCCGAAGCCGCCGCCCATCACCGTGCCTTCCAGCACGGTGACCACGGGCAGGGGCGTGCGGGCAAAGGCCAGGCAGAGGCGGCCGAATTGCGCGTTGACCTGGGCCACCGGGCTGGGGCCCGAGGCCTTCACGCCGGTGCGGGCTTCTTCGGCCTGCGCGGCGGCCAGCTTCATGCGGGCCTGGGCCATGTCGCCGATGTCGCCGCCGGCACAGAAGTGCCCGCCTGCCCCGCGCAGCACGACGACGCGGACGTTGGCATCTTCTTCGGCCTGACGCAGCGTGGTCAGCAACTCGTTGATCATGGCCAGCGACATGGCATTGCGCACTTCAGGCCGGTTGAGCGTGATGGTGCAGATGCCCTTGTCGAGCTGGACCTGGATGGTGGAGGTGGTCATCGCGTGTGGCGCCTTGGCTGATTACTTGCGGGCCTTCTTGGGCAGCGTGCCTTCGAACTTGCAGATGATGCCGAGCATGATTTCGTCGGCGCCGCCGCCGATCGAGACCAGGCGGCCATCGCGGTAGGCCTGGGAGATGGGGTTGTCGTACGTGAAGCCCATGCCGCCCCAGTACTGCAGGCAGCTGTCGGCCACTTCACGGATGAGGCGGCCACACTTGAGCTTGGCCATCGAGGCCATGCGGGTCACGTCCTTGCCTTGCACGTACTCTTCGACGGCGCGGTAGACCAGCGAGCGCAGCAGTTCGACTTCGGTGCGCAGTTCGGCCAGGCGGAAGTGGATGACCTGGTTGTTGATCAGCGGCTGGCCGAAGGTGTGGCGCTCCTGGCAGTATTCGATGGTCAGATCGATCAGCTTGTCGAGCATCTTCAGGGAGTTGGCGGCCCCATACAGGCGCTCTTCCTGGAACTGGATCATCTGCATCATGAAGCCGGCGCCTTCGGTGCCAACCAGGTTGCGACGGGGTACGCGCACGTTGTCAAAGAAGATCTGGGCCGTGTCCGAGGAGTTCATGCCGATCTTCTTGATCTTCTGCGTGGTGATGCCCTTGGCATCCATCGGCACGATGATCAGCGACTTGTTGCTGTGCACCGGGCCTTCGGAGGTGTTGGCCAGCAGGCAGCACCAGTCAGCCTGCGTGGCATTCGTGATCCACATCTTGGAGCCGTTGATGACGTAGTCGTCGCCTTCCACGCGGGCCGATGTCTTGAGCGCGGCCACGTCGGAGCCGCCGCCGGCTTCGGACACGCCGATGCAGCCGACCATGTCGCCCGCGATGGCGGGGGCCAGGTATTCCTTCTTCAGCTCGTGCGAGCCGAAGCGGTGCAGGGCGGGGGTGCACATGTCGGTCTGCACGCCAATGGCCATGGGCACACCGCCGCAGGGGATGGCGCCCAGCTCTTCGGCCACCACCATGGAGTACGAGAAGTCCAGGCCCAGGCCGCCGTACTCGGTGTCGTACTTCACGCCCAGCAGGCCCAGCTTGCCCATCTTCTTGAACACCTCGTGGGCGGGGAAGATCTCGGCTTCTTCCCATTCCTTGACGTAGGGGTTGATCTCGGCTTCGCAGAAGCGCTTGACGGTTTCGGCGATCTGCTTGTGTTCGGCGGTGAATTGCATGGTGGTCTCCTCGGGGCTCTCGGTGTCGCCAAGCGTGGCGGCGACTGTCTGGGTGGTGTGGGGAAAGAACGAGCGGGTCGCTTACATGCGCGCCACGCCAAAGGTGTTGCCGCGCAGCTGGCGCTGGTCGGCTTCCAGGGCCATGTCCAGGCACATGGCCAATACACGGCGGGTGTCGCGCGGGTCGATGATGCCGTCGTCCCACAGGCGGGCGGTGCCGAACAGCACATTGGATTCGGCGTCCAGGCGCTTGCGGATCTCGGCGGACATGCCTTCGAGCATGGCGTCGTTGACAGGCATGCCGGCGCGTTCCATCTTGCCGCGGGTGACGATCTCCATCACCTTGGCAGCCTGTGCGCCACCCATCACGGCGGTGCGGGCAGAGGGCCACGAGAAGATGAAGCGCGGGTCGAAGCCGCGGCCGCACATGCCGTAGTTGCCGGCGCCAAACGAGCCATTGAGCGTGATGGTGAACTTGGGCACACGCGCGTTGGCCACGGCCTGGATCATCTTGGAGCCGTGCTTGATGGCACCACCGTGTTCTGCGGCCGAACCGACCATGTAGCCGGTCGTGTTCTGCAGGAAGACCAGCGGCGTGCCGGATTGATCACACAGCTGGATGAACTGCGCCGCCTTGGTCGAGCCCTGCGGCTGGATGGGGCCGTTGTTGCCCAGGATGCCAACGAGGTGGCCGTTGATGCGGGCGTGGCCGCACAGGGTCTCGCTGCCGTAGTTGGCCTTGAATTCGAGGAAGTCGGAGCCGTCGACGATGCGGGCGATGATCTCGCGGGTGTCGAAGGGCTCGCGGTCATCGGCAGGCACGCAGCCCAGCAGCTCCTCTTCGTCGAACAGCGGCGCGATGACGGGCTTGCGGCCCTTGGTCTCGACCGTGTCCCATTGCAGCTTGTCGACCAGGTCGCGGCACATGGCGATCGCGTGCGCGTCGTTGTCGGACAGGTACTCGCCCAGGCCGGTGACGCTGGCGTGCATCTCGGCACCGCCCAGGTCTTCGTCGGTGGCGTCTTCGCCGATGGCAGCCTTCACCAGGGGCGGGCCAGCCAGGTAGATGCTGGAGCGGCCTTTCACCAGGATCACGTAATCCGACAGGCCTGGCAGGTAGGCGCCACCCGCGGTGGACGAGCCGTGCACCACGGCGATCTGCGGGATGCCCATGGCCGACAGGCGCGCCTGGTTGGCAAAGCTCTTGCCGCCGTCCACAAAGATCTCGGCCTGGTACATCAGGTTGGCACCGCCGGATTCGACCAGGGCGATCAGGGGCAGCTTGTTGTCGCGGGCGATCTCTTGGGCGCGCAGGCCCTTGCGCAGGCCCATGGGCGAGATGGTGCCGCCCTTGAGCGCGCTGTCGCTGGCCGTGACCAGGCAGCGTTTGCCGGCCACCAGGCCGATGCCGATAATGGTGCCGCCGCCCAGCACGCTCTTCTTGCCGTCGTCATCGTGCATGCCCAAGCCGGCCAGGGTGCTGAGTTCGAGGAAGGGCGAATCGCGGTCGAGCAGGCGGGCGACACGTTCGCGCGGCAGCAACTGGCCGCGTTTTTCGAACTTGTCGCGCTTGGATTCGGAGCCGTCGCGCGCCAGCTTTTCAAGGGCGCGCACCTGGTCGAGGCGCTCGGTCATGCGCGCCACGGCGGCGCGGTAGGACTCGGATTTGGTGTTGAGGGCGGTACGCAGAGCGGGCATCTTGGGTCAGATCCTTGGACACGTCGGCCATGAGGCCACTGTCTGCACTGTAATCGTGCTTGACGTTAACGTCAACTGAATGATGCATGGGTGAATCCCCTATGACAAACGTCAGCGTTCGGCGATAATGCGACCGGTGGTCAGGTGCGTGTCGTGCCTGGCTCCTTTTCTCTTCTCTAGCCTGCTGGTGCTGCCGTGTCCCAAGTGAAAGTCAAACCCCAAGAAGAAATGCTGGACGAGTACGGTGACGACACCGGGCCGGTGCCCAGTTGGGCGTTTGAGGCCGACGACGACGAGCACGCCGCCGATTCGCTGATGGGCATCGCCGAGGTGTGCGAGCGTTACGGCGTGTCGCCGCGCGCGCTGCGCTTCTATGAAACCAAGGGCTTGCTGGCCCCGCGCCGCATCAATGGCACCCGGGTCTACAGCAAGGTGGACCGGGCTCGGCTCAAGCGCATCCTGCGCGCCAAGTCACTGGGTTCGCCGCTGTCCGAGATCAAGCACTACCTGGACATGTACGGCCAGCACGGCGAAGGCCGCATCCAGCAGCTGACCTATGTGGTCGAGAAGACCGACAAGGCCATCGCCGAGCTGGAGGCCAAGCGCGCCCAGATCGACGCGTCCCTGGCCGAGCTGCGCATGATCAACGCGCGCAGCCGCAAGACGCTGGAAGACAAGCGCAAGGGCAAGTGAGGCGCCCAGGGTGTGACATCCGTCACGCCTGCACCTAAGGGATCGGGGCCCCTAAATCTCTGCCGGCGACCTGCCGATAAGGTCGTATGGCATCTGTTCCCACCACCACCCAGGCACCCGTCAAGGGCGAGGTACAACCCAGCGGGGCATGGCTGACACCAGCACGCGTCGTGCTGGCGGCTGTACTCTTGTTGTGCGCGCTGCAAGTGTTCTTCCGCGTGAGTGACGCCCGCTCGCATGGCGAGGTGGAGGGGGCGGCCGCGCTGGCCTTGATCGAGCAGCAGCCCGCATCCGCCGTGCCGGTTGTCGGCCCGCTGCCTGCGGCCTTGCAAGGGGCGATGGCCACCGCTTTCACGCCCCGCCAGGGGGTGCTGTCGCTGGCCTTGTGCCAGGGTGCCCAATGCCGCCCGGCGTTCATGCGCGCGGGTGCGGCTCCTTGCGAGTCGGGGCTGTCCTGGCCGGCGCTGTGTGTGGCCGTGCCTTCGCGTGTGAACATTGGTGACACCATGAAGGTCGGTTATGACCTCCAGCCTTACATGTGGTCGGCCCTGCTGGATCTGGCTGTGACCACGGTGCTGGGCGCCGGCGTCTTGCTGGTCTGGCGCGGCAAGCCCGCCCCCGCTGCCGCACAGCCGGCCACCCCGGGCAAACCGGGGGCGCCCGCCGCGGTACCGGTGGGGGGCGCCGACCGTGACCCGCTCACCGGTCTGCTCAACCGCGTGGCCTTCGAGGCTGCGGTCAAGCGGCACAACGAATCGGGGGCGGCTTCCACGTCCGGCGAGTCGGATGGCTGCCTGATGTACTTTGACCTGGACCGCTTCAAGGCCATCAACGACACGCACGGCCACATCGCCGGCGACCTGGTGCTCAAGGCGGTGGCCGGCCGCCTGCGCTACACCCTGGGCAATGGCGCGGTGATCGGCCGCCTGGGTGGCGACGAGTTTGCGGCCCTGCTGACCGAGTCGTCGACGACGGCCACCATCCAGCAGATGGGGCGCGTGCTGATCGAGCAGGTGTCCAAGCCCATCCAGATGGGCGGTTTGACGGATTCGGTGGGCTTGAGCATTGGCGCCTTCATGATGAAGCGCGGCGAGCTGGCCGTGGGCGACATCCTCCACCGCGCCGACCTGGCCATGTA
>JACPOH010000327.1 GCA_016185075.1 Aquabacterium sp.
GTTATCTCGCTTGCCGACAATGCGCTGCTGCCTGACTGTCTGGAGCTTGCTGCTGTGATCCTTGAGGGTGTGGACTCGCGTACCGGTCCTTCCTTTTCCTTGAGCAACCGCCTGGCCCGTGGCCTGTGGGGGGTGGTGTGGCTCACGCTGTTTCGACCCTCGCCTCGACCGCTTCATGCCTGGCGTGTGGCCTTGCTCCGGCTCTTTGGCGCCCGCATTGGCGCGCACTTCCACATCCATGCCTCCGCCCGCATCTGGGCCCCGTGGCAATTTGAGGCGGGTTCGCACGTGGGCGTGGGTGAAGGGGTGAACTTCTACAACATGGGCCCGATGAGCATCGGCGACAACGCCGTGATCTCGCAAGGTGCGCACCTGTGCGGCGGCACACACGACTACAACTCGGCCAACTTTCAGCTGCGGGCTGCGCCCATTCGCATCGGCGAGCGCGCCTGGATCTGCACGGAAGCCTTCATCGGGCCAGGCGTCTCGGTGCCGGCAGGCTGTGTGGTGGGGGCCCGCGCCGTGATGACGCGCACGCCGCAAGACGGCGCCTGGGGGGTGTATGCCGGCAACCCGGCCGTGCGTGTGAAATCCAGGGTGATCCGCGATGCATGAGCGCTTGCCCATCTCCGTGCTGGTCTTGACGAAGAACGAACAGCAGGATCTGCCGGGCTGCCTGCAAAGCGTGGCCTGGAGTGACGACGTGCACGTGTACGACTCCGGCAGCACGGACGACACCGTGGCGATCGCACAAGCGCACGGCGCCCAGGTCAGCACGCGCGCTTACCCACCCAACGCGGCGCCCTTTGGCGGCGACGAAGCCAGCCACCGCAACTGGGGCCTGCGCCATATCCCCTTCAAGCATGAATGGGTGCTGATGCTGGACGCCGACGAGCGCGCCACACCCGAACTGATTGCCGCCATGCGCACCATGCTGCGCCAACCGGGCACGCACGCTGCCTGGCGCATCCATCGGCGCGACTACTTCCTGGGCACCTGGATCCGGCACGTGACACCGTCGCCTTTCAACATTCGCCTGATCAAGCCAGCCGCCGTGCGCTACGAGCGCATCATCAACCCCGTGACCATCGTGGACGGCACCGTGGGCGAGATGGATGCCCACTTTGATCACTACCCCTTCAGCAAGGGCCTGAGCCACTGGTTTGCCAAACACAATGGCTACAGCACTTTTGAAGCGGCGCACATCATCCAGGGGGGGCGCCAAGGTGGTGACTACAAGCTGAGCCAGGCCTTGTTCGCACGTGATGCCAACGTGCGCCGCATGCACCAGAAGGCCCTGTACTACCGCATGCCGCTGCGCCCCCTGGTGATGTTTCTCGGGCTGTACATCGGCAAGCGTGGCTTCCTCGATGGGCGAGCCGGGCTGGTGTACGCCACGCTGCGCGCCATCTACGAGTACATGATCGTGTTGAAGGTGACCGAGATGCGCTCCGGCCTGCAGCAAGGTGGCCCGCCATGAAACTGGTGCTCTTCTGCCACCCGCCGTTCATGAAGTCCGAGAGCATGCCGCGCTTTGCGCGCATGATCGGTGAGGCGATGCGAAGCAAGGGGCTGGAGGTGGCGTACTGGGCGCCTCGGCCTTGGCTGTACCGCTGGTTCGACGGAACCCGGCTGGCCAAATGGGCGGGCTATGTGGACCAGTACCTGCTGTTCCCCATCGAGGTTCGACTGCGCCTGCTCGGCCAGGGCCGAGATACCTTGTTTGTGTTCTGCGACCAGGCCATGGGGCCGTGGGTGCCCTTGGTGAAGCATCGGCCCCACGTGGTGCATGCGCACGACCTGCTGGCGCTGCGCTCGGCCTTGGGCCTGATTCCACAGAACCCGACGGCGCTGTCAGGCCGCATCTACCAGCGCTACATCCGCTGGGGTTTCCGGCAGGCTAAACATTTCATCAGCGTGTCGCGGCGAACGGCCGATGACCTGGTCGAGTACGGCCATGTTCAGGCCCAAACGAGTGTCGTCGTGCACAACGGGTTGAACTACCCTTACCGGCGGCTGAGCCGCTCGGAAGCCGTCGCGCGCATGAAAGCGGCGGGCCTGCCCATCACCGAGCAGGGCATGATCCTGCATGTGGGTGGCCCCTCCTGGTACAAGAACTCGGCTGGTATCGTTCGTCTCTACAGCGCCTACGCGCGTGGCCATGAAGCCCCCCTGCCCTTGTGGATGGTGAGCAGCAGCCTGCACAACGCGGATGTTCAGGCGGCATTGAAAGATGTGCCGCCCCAAGGCCAGGTGCTGTTCTTTCAAGGCCTGAACAACGCCACATTGGAAGCCATGTATTCCGTGGCATCAGCATTCGTGTTCCCCAGCCTGGCCGAAGGCTTTGGCTGGCCATTGGTCGAAGCGCACGCATGCGGCTGCCCCGTCATCACCACCGATGAGGCCCCCATGAACGAAGTCGCAGGCCCCATGGCGCATTACCTGCCGCTGCTCAGGCCCGATGACAACGTGCTGGCCTGGGCTCAGACCGGCGCGGCCGTGCTGGACGGCATCCTGTGCACGCCGGAGTCTTCGCGCTCTCAGCACATTGCACAGCGCATCGAGTGGGCCAGCCAGTTCACGACGCAACGCGCGATCGACAGCTACCACGATATCTACAAGGCCGTCATGGTCCGCTATGAAACAGGGATGGACGAAGCGACGCCGTCTGCTCAAGGGCACCCTCGCCCCTAGAACCCGGTCAGCGCCCGGTACTGGGCCAGCTCCTGGGCCGTGCCATGCTGGAAGTAAAAGCGCGGCTGCTTGAAGTCGATGGGGCGCTCGCGGCCATAGCCAAAGGGCACATGGCCATATTGGCCACTGCTTCTGGCGAAGGCCACGCCCATCTTCTCGGCCAGACGGCGCACCAGGCGGTGTTGTTCGTAAGACATCAGCGGGCCCACGGGCCAGCGCCCCAATGAGCTGGCCGCAATCATGCATTTGAGCTCGGGCGCCACGAGCTTGTCCGAGCGGCTGATGGCGTGCATGCGCTGCAAGAAGACCCTGATCGCACGTCTGTCGAGGACCATCATGGACTGCTCGACCAGGTCTCCCCGCTGCCCGCCGAACAAGATGGGTGTCTTGACCAGGCGCTGCTCGACATGGCGAATCAGGTCATCGCCAAAGGTCAAGGCGTCCTGTTCCAGGTAGATGCAGTAATCGACCCCCGAGTACAGCGCGTACTCCAGGCCCATGATGAAGCCCGCCATGAAGCCGCAGTAGTGGTGCGGCGTGTTCTGCGAGTGCCCAGGGTTGATCAGCAACTCGACGGTGCGGACGTCCGTCCGGGTGAAGGCCTTGTCATCCACCTTGACGGGCGCGGCCGAGTCGACAACAAAAACATGCGCCGGCTTGATGAAGCTGTCAACGGACTTCCACCACAGGGGCCGAAAGCCCTCACTGCGGATTTCATCGTCACCATAGGTCAGGTAGTCGCGCGGCTTGGCTGCGGCGAACCAACCGGAGATCAATAACTGGCAGGCCATAGACCAAATGAACGTAGCTGAGACTGGAAGGACAAGAGCACGGCGCCCACGGCACCGCTGAGGCACACAACAGGAAGCACGGCCTCGGGCAAGGCGTTGGGCAAGACCAGGGTCAGCGCTGACAAGCCTCCGAGCAGGCCGAACTGGCGCAGCACCCTGGCGAACAAAGGCCCCTGGCAGCATTGCCAGCACAGCGAACAACCGAGGCCCGAGCACGAACAGCAGCAAGCCACCCGGCAACACGACACCGGTGAAAAAACGCCATTGCAGCCGCATCAGGCGGGCCGACTCTTCAGAGAAGGCCTCCTTGCCCTGGGCTCGCACATATTCGGGCAACAGAGGGGCCGAGATGACGCCAAAAGCCTGCTGCATGGCACCGACCAAGGTTCGGTGCACCGACAGCCTGGCCATGGACGCCACCGCCACCACCTGCGGCGCGATGAGCCGCAAGCTCTGCTGACGGATGGTCTCGAACAACAGCTTGAGCATCAGGCCGGCGGCCAGCTTGACCACAGCCATGCGCACCAGGCGGGGCAGCAGCAAGAGGCGCACACCTTGTCGCGCAAACCGCGCACGAAAGTACAGGATGCAGCTGAGCCCGGACAGCGCAGACGCGAACGCACTGGCCTGAGCCGCCTGCAGCAGATCACCCCCTTGATGGGCACACCAGGCCGAGGCCGCGCTGCCGCTGAACAAGGTGAGGATGGACCACCAGATCTGCGGCGCGACCGACCCCTGCACGACGCTGGCCCGCCCCATGGAGCCCGCGACCGAACTGGCCAGGGGCCATGACAAGGCCGTCACCAGCAGGCCACTGCCCACCTGGTCCACCCACTGGGCCTCGGCAGCAGGTGGGTGCAGCAACCAGTGCAGCGCACCGCTGAAATGCAGCACGGCACAGATCAGCACCTGGCACAGCGACAGCATCAGGCCCGTGCTGGCCCCCATGGAGAGGAACATGCCCAGGCGACGCGCAGAGCGGCCGCTGTGCCGGATGTAGGCCACTTCCACATACGCTTGCAAGCCTGAATCCGGCACCGTGATGATGACGATGGCCGATTGCAGGAACATCCAGTAGCCAAACTGGGTGGCGCTCCAGTGGGTCAGGTAAAGGGGCACCAAGCCCACCTGCATGAGAAACACAACACCCACTCGTGCCACGGCCGCTGTGGAGCCAGACAGCAACCGTTGCCAGGGCGCGGGCGTGCCGCTCACGAGCGCCTCCAGTGCGGGCGCCTGATGGCCCTGATGCTCGCCAGTGCCCTGCGCGAGGTGATCTGCAACCAGGACGGTGAACGCCGCGTGGCCACATGATCGGAAACCGGCGTGGGCGCCCACAAGGCCATGAAGTGGCGCAGCAGGTAGCACAGCAGCAGGTACAAGCCAATCTGCTGCACGAACATGCGCGTGAGCGAGTCCAGATACTGGACAAGAGAGTCACCTGAATACGCGCCAATGAAGTTGAACCAGACTGTGAGCATCAGCACAGGCGAAACAACGTAGATGCCATCCTTGTTCCTCAGGCTGTACAGATCGAGCGTGAAGAACTTCAGCAGGAACAAGGCGAGCAGCACCAGCCAGCCCACGTCATCGAACAAGGCATAGGCGTGCGCGAAAATGGAGCCTGTGCGGTAGCCGCCCAGGGTCACGCCATCCTTGATGTTGCACAGGTAGTCCCCGAAGGAATAGGCCAGTTTGTCCTTGTCCAGCTTGGGGTCGATGGCCTTCATCAGCGGGGTCGGCAAGATCGTGTAGATCTTGTCGATGGTGGCCTGTGCCAGGTCCGCGCGGTCTGCGTCCCTGTAGTTGGTCGCACAGTTCAGCGCGTTGTCGTGGAACTTCGTTTCCGTGAAGCGCGCCAGAATGGCGTTGCGCACATAGATCTCGTCGTAGGTCACCGCGAGCCGCTCGGCTTCCTTCTCGTCTCGGTACAGGGCGATGGCGTTGCGGTCCAGAAAGGTGTCGTAGGTTTCCTTGACCTTCTGCTTGGGCGACAAGGTTTCGGTCTTCTGGCGAACGATCACCATGGCCGTGGCCAGATCGGCGCCAACCGACACGCCACCTGCGACCAGGCACAGGGCCAACGTGGCCTTCAGCCACGTCCAGCGCCCCACCCGAAAACGCCCGCGCATGGTCTCGAACAAGGCGAGCAGCATGACGACCATTGCGCCACTGAAGATGATCACGCGCGCATTGAGTGCCAGGCCTGCAAGCGCCAACACCACGGCATACGCGCTCAGGTAGACCCAGTGCATGCCCAGGTTCTGGTAAGCCGGTTCACCACGGGCTTTGAAAATGGGCGCCAGAAAGGGCAACCAGGCCAGGTAGGTGAAGCCAGAGATGAACTTGCCGCCCACGTCGCCAAAGGCCACGCCTCGGTTGATGAGCACGGCATACAGCCCGAACAGCGTCATCGCCCACAGCTGACCAGGTGGCGGTGCGCGGTACAGACCGGCTGGCGCGAGCACGCGCGAAGCGACCGCATTGCGCCAGTTGACGATGGACTGCAGGTGACGGTAAACCCAGTGCAGCGCCATGGTGCCCATCAGTGCACCAGACAGCACCGTGAAGGTCATCACCGGTGTCTTGAGGTCGGCGCTGATGGGCGCGCCTTCCAGCGTCTTGGCCAGCAAGGCCCCCAGCAGGGTCGTGATCAAAAAGCCCAGGATCGCGAACGAAGACACTGGCGCATCGTCCATGCACCCGGATCGACGCAGGTAACTCACGCATGCCAGGGTGGACAAGACAACACAGCCGACCGACAGCAGGTTGTCGTAACCGGCATCCAGATGGAGCTGCACGGCCCCGCACAACAGTGCCGCGAGTTGAATGGCGCCGTACACCAGCGAGGACATGGGCTTGGCGGGCCCGAGGTCGGTCGCATTCAGGCGCATCATGAGGCCACCTCATCAAGAATGTGTTGCAACACCCGCTCGTTCATGTTCCCGTTTCTTTGCAGCCGTTGTTGCCCAGCCAGCGCCATCGCGCGCCTGTGTGCGTCATGCGCGAGCAATGCATGACACTGGCTGGCGCATTCGTCGACCGAACGCCAGAAAACGGCTTCGTGCCCCTCTGCATACATGGCCTCATGCTCGGATGTGCGCTCCGCACACAGCAGCCCCCCGACGGCGGGCACTTCCAGTGATCGCGTGGTGTGCAGATCGCGGTTCCCCTTGGACAGCAGGCCCAGGTTGACCTTTGCACACTGGATGGCCTTGGCATAGTCGTCACCGCCAATGGCGCCCCCCAGCCAGAAGGGCTGAAGCAGAGGCCACTCGGGCGCCTTGTGCCAGTGGGCGCCACGGATGCTCAAGGGCAC
>JACPOH010000258.1 GCA_016185075.1 Aquabacterium sp.
ACCGGCTTGATGCGCTGCCACCAGGATGGTTTGTCAAAGGCCACGCTCATGGCAGCTCCTTGGAGGCAGCCACACTGGCTGCGTTGGACGGGTGACGCGGCGGTGGCGCCAGCGCGGGCACCGGCACCGAGGCAGGCCGTGCTGGCGCCGAGGGGGCCGATCCCGTTGCCGGGGCAGACAACGCGGCCGAGGCGGGGGCAGCCGATGAAGCCGCCACGGCTCCTGATGCAGCAGACGCGGCACCAGAGGCAGAAGCCGCGGATGCGGCAGAGGCCAAGGGTGCTGCCGAGGCCGCGGTATCCGGTGCGGTTGGCACGTCGGCGCCAAAGGCGTCCAGACCGCGCGGCAGCGGCATGGCCGAGGCCTTGCGCGGCACACCGATCGGACTGGCTGCCTTGCCGATCTGCACGGCGGCGATGTCTTCTTCGCTGGGGTACTGGTCCATCAAGAGGTAGTCCAGCACGCGGCGCGCGATGGGTGCAGCGGCCTCGGCGCCAAAGCCCGCGTTCTCGACGATCACGGCCAGGGCCACGCGCGGGTTCTCCACAGGAGCAAAAGCTTCATAAAGCGAGTGGTCCCGCTTGTATTCGTCCACCTTGGAGGCCACATACTTCTCGTTCTGACGCAGGCCCACGGCCTGAGCGGTCCCCGTCTTGCCACCGCTCTGGTAGCCCGCGCCCAGGAACACCCGCGTGGAGGTGCCCTCTTGCGTCACACCGTACATCGCCTCACGAATGAAAGCCGTGTGTTCGGGCTTGTACACCAAGGGCGTCAAGGCCTGGCTGGAACTGACATGGCGCTCGCGGGTCAGCACGTTTTCAATCTCGCGCACCACGCGTGGCTGATAACGCTGCCCATCGCTGGCCACCGTGGCCAGCGCCGTGGCCAATTGCAGCATGGTGAAGGTGTTGTAGCCCTGGCCGATGCCCAGCGAAATCGTCTCGCCCGCATACCACTTGCGCTGCTCGGCGCGCTTGTAGGCATTGCGCTTCCATTCGGTCGACGGCAGGATGCCCGTCACCTCGCCCTTGAGGTCGATGCCGGTGAGGCGCCCGAAGCCCAGCGGCGCCATCTGGTCATGGATGGTGTCCACACCCAGCTCATTGGCCAAGGAGTAGAAGTACACGTTGCTGGACTCGACAATGGCGCGGCGCATGTTCATGGCCCCGCCGCGCTCGTTCTCGGGGCTTCGGAACTTGGGCCCGCCAACCAAGCAGACGCCGTTGTCCATGATGATGGTGGCGGGGTTGCGCTTGCCCGTGTTGAGCGCCGCCAGGGCCATGAAGGGCTTGTAGGTGGAGCCCGGCGGGTAGGTGCCGCGCAAGGCCCGGTTCAACAGCGGCTTGTCGGCCGACTCGTTGAGCTCTTTCCAGTTTTCACTGTCAATGCCGTCGACGAACAGATTGGGGTCGAAGGTCGGCTTGGAGACAAAGGCCAGCACCTCGCCATTGCGCGGGTCGATGGCCACCAGCGCACCTCGGCGGTCACCGTACAGGCGCTCGATCAGGGCCTGCAGCTTGATGTCGATCGACAGGTGGACCGTGTTGCCCGGCGTGGCGGGGTTGGAGCGCAAGCGCCGTACCGCGCGGCCACCCGCACTGGTTTCCACCTCTTCAAAGCCGGTGATGCCATGCAACTCGCGCTCGTAGCTCTGCTCGATGCCAAGCTTGCCGATGTATTCGGTGCCGCGGTAGTTGGCCTGGTCTTCGTCGGACCAGTCCTCCATCGCGTCGGCTTCTCGCTGGTTGATGCGCCCGATGTAGCCCAGCACGTGGCTGGCCAGTTCGCCATAGGGGTAGTGGCGGAACAGGCGGGCCTGGATGTCGACCCCAGGGAAGCGGAAGCGTTGCGCCGTGAAACGGGCCACTTCTTCATCGGTCAGACGGGTGCGGATGGGGATGGACTCGAAGCTCTTGGACTCTTCGCGCAGGCGCTTGAAGCGGCGACGGTCACGCGCCTGAATCTCGACGATGCGCGACAGGGCATCGATCGTGGCCTCGACGTCGTCCACCTTGGAGGGTGTGATCTCCAGCGTGTAGGCCGAATAGTTGTTGGCCAGCACCACGCCGTTGCGGTCCACGATCAGCCCACGGTTGGGCACGATGGGCACCACCGCGATGCGGTTGTTCTCGGCCTGGGTGGCGAGGTCGTCGTGGCGGACGACCTGCAAGGTGTACAGGCGGAAGACCAGCAGCCCGAAGCAAAACAGCACGAAACCCGCAGCCGCCCACAGGCGAGCGCGGAATCGGCTCAGCTCCTGTTCGAGGTTCTTGAGTTCGGTCATGCTGGGCGCGGCAGAAGGAACGCCTTACAGCGGGCGGTTCTTGTCGCGGTCAGGCGCACGGCGTTGCGGCGCCAGCAACACGAAGGACGCCACCGGCCACAACAGCGATTCGATCAGCGGGGCACCGAGCAGACCCCAGCCCGGGAAGCCTGCCCCGGCGATCATGCGCACCAGCAGCGACACGGCATGTGCCGCGACGAACAGCGGCACGATCTGCACGGCCTGCGAGCCCACCGTGAACCACAGCAGGCGGCGGTGCACCGTGATGGCAAAGAAGCTCAGCAGCGTGTAGGCCAGCGCGTGCTGGCCCAGCAGCGCGCCCTGGTGCACGTCCATCAGCAAGCCGAGCACGAAGGCGCCACCCACGCCCACACGGCGGGGCTGGTGCACATTCCAGAACACCAGTGCAATGGCCAGGAAGTCGGGGACGCCAGCCATCCGGCCCCAGGGCAGCATGTTGAGGCACAGGGCCACGAACAGCGAGAACCAGATGAACAGCGGGTTGACGGGAAGCAGCAGTTCGCTGCCGCGCGGCATCATGGCTTGCCTCCGGTGTCTTTCTTGTTGGCCGTATGGTGGCCCTTGCCATGTCGGCCGCTTTCGGCAGCCGAGGCAGAGGCGGAAGCCGCATCGGCCGGGCGCTCGGGCATCTTGCCAGCCGTGGGCTCCAGCAGCAGCACATGGCGCGTGCTGTCCGGGTTGGCCAGCGGCACCAGGCTGATACGGGCAAAGGCCGAATCGGCGCGGCGGTCCACCTGCGCCACCTTGGCCACCGGCAAGCCGGCCGGGTACACACCGTCCAGGCCGGAGGTCTGCAGCACATCGCCCACCTGCACGTCGGCATTGCCCGCCATGAAGCGCAACTCCATGCCACGTGCCTGCGGCGTGCCATAGGCCACGCCGCGCTGCTGGGTGCGCACATTGACCACGGGCACAGCCGCATCCTTGTCGGTCACCAAGGTCACTTCAGACGTCAGGGGGTAGACGCGGGTCACCTGGCCCAGCACGCCCGACTCGTCAATCACGGGCGAACCCAGCACCACTTTGGAAACACTGCCCTGGTCGATCACGACCTTGCGGGTGAAGGGGTCGGGCGCGTCATACTGGATTTCAGCGGCCATGCTGGCCACCTCGATGCGCGGACGCAGGGCCAACAACGCGCGCAAGCGGGCGTTTTCGCGCTCGAGCTGGTCGGCACGCATCACGCGCTCGGCCTGCTGGGTCACCAGACGCTGGGCGCGGGCCTGGGCCAGCCGCGCCTCGTCCAGACCGGAGAAGTAATGCCCGGCCGTGCTCCACCAGCGCGAGGGCGCCAGCAGCACCTCCTGCACCGGGTGCAGGCCGGTGGCCACGAAGGCGCGCACGGGCTGCGTGAGCTTCCAGCGTGCGTCGGCCACCATCATGAACACCGCCAGCGCCGAGAAGAACATCAGACGTGTGAACGCCGACGGCCCTTGCTTGAAGAAGGGCGGCGGCGTGCGGTCCAGCGTGGCCAAGGGCATGGCGGCGTGTCAGCTCCCAAAACGACACAGGCGCCATGGTGAAGGCGCCTGCGGGTCACGACAAGGGTGGTTTATTCCGATGTGAAGATGCTGCCCAGGCGCTCCATGCGCTCCAGGGCCATGCCGCAGCCGCGCACCACACAGGTCAGCGGGTCCTCGGCCACCAGCACGGGCAGGCCGGTTTCTTCCATCAGCAAGCGATCGAGGTCGCGCAGCAAGGCGCCACCGCCGGTCAGCATCATGCCGCGCTCGGCGATGTCGGCGCCCAGTTCGGGCGGCGTCTGCTCCAGCGCGTTCTTCACGGCCGACACGATCTGGTTGAGCGGATCGGTCAGGGCTTCCAGGATCTCGTTGGACGAGATGGTGAAGCTGCGTGGCACGCCTTCGGACAGGTTGCGGCCCTTGACTTCCATTTCCTTGACTTCGGAGCCAGGGAAAGCCGAGCCGATTTCCTTCTTGATGGCTTCGGCCGTGGGCTCACCGATCAACATGCCGTAGTTGCGGCGGATGTAATTGATGATGGCTTCATCGAACTTGTCGCCACCGACGCGCACGGAGCCCTTGTAGACCATGCCGCCCAGAGAGATCACGCCCACTTCAGTCGTGCCGCCGCCGATGTCGACCACCATGGAGCCGGACGCCTCGGACACCGGCAGGCCGGCGCCAATCGCGGCAGCCATCGGTTCTTCGATCAGGTAGACCTCGGAGGCCCCTGCGCCCAGGGCCGATTCACGGATGGCGCGGCGCTCCACCTGGGTCGAACCGCAGGGCACGCAGATGATGATGCGCGGCGACGGCTTCAGGACCGAGCGCGGGTGGACCATCTTGATGAACTGCTTGAGCATCTGCTCGGTGACGGTGAAGTCGGCGATCACGCCGTCCTTCATCGGGCGGATGGCCTCGATGTTGCCCGGGACCTTGCCCAGCATGGCCTTGGCCTCGGCGCCCACGGCCTGGATGGTTTTCTTGCCGTTGGGGCCGCCTTCATGGCGGATCGACACCACCGAGGGCTCGTCCAGAACGATGCCCTTGTCACGCACGTAAATCAGCGTGTTGGCCGTGCCCAGGTCGATGGCCAGGTCGGTAGAAAAATACTTGCGAAACATTCCGTACATGCGGCGAACTCCGGCTTGGGGCCCTCTGCCGCTGACGCCTGAGCGCAAAACCGATCAACGGCTCACCCGGCAAACGGGGAGCACGTCTGGTGCGAGGCGGAACGCTGGCGGGCAAAGGCCCCTGAAAACACGCGCGCAGCCTGCCTGCAATGACCCGGCTGCGCGACAAAACAGTCTCCCTGGCCACACATGCGCCAATTCAGTGCAAATGCGGCTTGTGGATAACCTAGGATAATACCCCAAGGCCCTGCCCTTTCCCGCCTGCGCGGGGGTGAATTCCGCTTGTAAACGCAACGTAAATCGCCCGGCATCGGCCACTGTCTGTTACCCCTGGATGAAGCCATGGCCCTGACCCCTGCCGACGTCAGCCGCATTGCCCAACTCGCCCGCCTCGAACTGAGTGCAGACGAGCAAGGCGCGATGCTGACGCAATTGAACGAATTCTTCGACATCGTCGAAAAAATGCGTGCGGTGGACACCTCCGGTGTCGAGCCCCTGTACACCCCCCTGTCCGCCGTCGAGGACGTGACCTTGCGCCTGCGTGAAGACGCGGTCACCGAGCCCAACAACCGCGAGGCCAATATGGCCAACGCCCCCGCTCAGGATGGCGGCCTGTTCCTCGTGCCCAAGGTGATCGAATGACGAGCGCATTGCATGACCTGACCCTGGCCGAGCAGAGCCAGCAACTGGCATCCGGCCAGACCACCAGCGTGGCCCTGACCCAGCACGCGCTGGACCGCATTGCCGCGCACACCGAACTGGGTGCCTTCCTGCATGTGGATGCAGCTGGCGCCCTGGCTGCTGCCGCCGCCTCCGATGCCCGTCGTGCGGCCGGCCAGGCCTTGGGCCCTTTGGACGGCGTGCCCATCGCGCACAAGGACATCTTCGTCACCCAAGGCCTGCCCACCACGGCCGCATCCAAGATGCTCAAGGGCTACCAGTCGCCGTTTGACGCGACCGTCGTGGCGCAACTCAAGGCCGCAGGCGTGGTGAACGTCGGCAAGCTCAACTGCGACGAGTTCGCCATGGGCGGCGCCAACGAGAACTCCGCTTACGGCGTGGCCCGCAACCCGTGGGACACCAGCCGCATCCCAGGCGGCTCGTCCGGCGCTTCGGCGGTGGCCGTGTCGGCCCGTCTGGTGGCCGGCACCACCGGTACCGACACCGGTGGTTCGATCCGTCAGCCGGCCGCACTCACGGGCATCACGGGCATCAAGCCCACGTATGGCCGCTGCTCGCGCTTCGGCATGATTGCCTTTGCCTCCTCACTCGACCAGGCCGGCCCCATGGCCCGCACGGCCGAAGACTGCGCCATGCTGCTGCAAGCCATGAGCGGCTTCGACCAGCGCGATGCCACCAGTGCGCAAGAGCCTGTGCCCGACTTCATGGCCGTGATCAACACGCCACGCGCCGACGCCACTACCGCCCAGCCGCTCAAAGGCCTGCGCGTGGGTGTGCCCAAGGAGTTCTTCGGTGAAGGCGTGAGCGCCGATGTGCTGGCTGCCACGCGTGCCGCGTTGTCGCAACTGGAAGCCATGGGCGCCACGCTGGTGGACATCAGCCTGCCGCGCACCGAGCTGTCCATCCCTGTGTACTACATCATCGCGCCGGCCGAGGCCTCGTCCAACCTGAGCCGCTTCGACGGCGTCAAGTTCGGCCACCGTGCAGCCAAGTACGGTGATCTCAACGACATGTACCGCAAGACCCGCGCCGAAGGCTTCGGCCCCGAGGTCAAGCGCCGCATCATGATCGGCACCTATGTGCTGTCGCACGGTTATTACGATGCCTATTACTTGCAGGCCCAGAAGTTGAGGCGCATGATCGCCGATGACTTCCAGGCGGCCTTCAAGGTGTGCGACGTGATCGCCGGCCCCGTCTCACCCAGCGTCGCCCGCCCCATTGGTTCGCAAACCGACCCGGTGGCCGAGTACCTGGCCGACATCTTCACGCTGCATGCTTCGCTGGCCGGCCTGCCAGGCATGAGCGTGCCTTGTGGCTTTGGCGAACACGGCTTGCCGGTGGGGTTGCAGCTGATCGGCAACTACTGGCAGGAAGCCGGTTTGCTGCACACGGCGCACGCCTTCCAGCAAGCCACCGACTGGCACCAGCGCAAACCCGCGAGCCTGTCATGAACACCCCTGCTTCGCCCATCCACACGGACGGCATGACCGTGCGCCACCTCGACGTGGACATCAGTCAGGGCTTTCCGATCTACTGGAACAACAACGATGCCTACCGTTCGCAGCTGCTGAACGGCCTGTCGTTCATGTTCCCGGTGGGCGAGCAGTTCTTCATCGACAGCGTGCGCCACTTCGCCAAAGACGTGGCCGCGCAAGGCCACACCGAACTGGCTGAAGAGATCAAGCTCTTCGTCGGCCAGGAGGCCACGCACCGGCACTTGCATCAGCAGTACAACGACCACCTCGTGGCCATGGGCTACAGCCCCTGGGTCGAGCGCACGCTGGCCCGCATCATCAAGCACACAGCCTTCTTTAACCCCCGCACCAAGCTGGCGATCACCGTGGCTTACGAGCACTTCACGGCCATCCTCGGCGATGGCCTGTTGCGCTACCCCAGCTGGACCGACGGCATGGAGCCCACCATGCGCAAGATCTGGATGTGGCATGCGGCTGAAGAGTCCGAACACAAGGCTGTGGCGCTTGACACCTACCGTGCCGTGGGTGGTGGTTATGTGCGCCGCGTGGCCATGTACCTGCTGATCTCGCTGGAGTTCATGTACTACGCCTTCGTGCAAAGCGCGCTGATGCTGAGCAAGGATGGCCAGTTCCTCAAACGCAAGACCTGGGGCAGCGCATTGCGCTTCTGGCTGGGCCGTGACGGCATCCTGTGGCACACCGCGCCGCACTGGTTGGCCTTCCTCAAGCCCAGCTTCCATCCCTGGCAACACGACAACCGGGCCCTGGTAGCGCGCTGGCGACAAGACTTCGCCACCACCTACCGGCCCTTGAACAATCAACCTACGCGACACCCCGCCTGACGCCCATGAGCTCTCTGTTGATCCGCGGCTACGAAGTCGTCATTGGCCTGGAAACACACGTCCAGCTGTCAACGCAATCCCAGATCTTCTCTGGCGCCTCGACGCAATTCGGCGCCGAGCCCAATACCCAATCCTGCCCGGTGGACCTGGCCCTGCCCGGCACCCTGCCCGTGATGAACAAGGGCGCTGTCGAACGCGCCATTGCCTTCGGCCTGTCGGTGGGTTCGCACATCGCCCCGCGCTCGATCTTCGCGCGCAAGAACTACTTCTACCCTGACCTGCCCAAGGGCTACCAGATCAGCCAGTACGAGATCCCCGTGGTGCAAGGCGGCACGGTCAGCTTCTTCGTGGGCGACAAGGAACACACCGTGCGCCTGGTGCGCGCCCACCTGGAAGAAGACGCCGGCAAGTCGCTGCACGATGACTTCATCGGCTTCAACGGCGAGAAGTCGTCCGGCATCGACCTCAACCGCGCCGGCACGCCGCTGATCGAGATCGTGACCGAGCCTGACATCCGCACCAGCACCGAGGCGGCCGAATACGCGCGCGCCCTGCACACCCTGGTGGTGTGGCTGGGCATCTGCGACGGCAACATGCAGGAAGGCTCCTTCCGCTGCGACGTGAACATCTCGGTGCGCAAGCCCGGTGCGCCGCTGGGCACGCGCCGCGAGATCAAAAACCTCAACAGCTTCAAGCACATCGTGCAGGCGGCTGACTACGAGATCAACTGGCAGATCGACGAGCTCGAAGATGGCCGCGCCATCCAGCAGGCCACCGTGCTGTTCAACCCCGACACGGGCGAAACACGCGCCATGCGCACCAAGGAAGACGCGCACGACTACCGCTACTTCCCCGACCCCGACCTGCCCCCGCTGGTGATCTCGCCGGAATGGGTGGAGCGCGTGCGCAGCGAGATGCCCGAGCTGCCTCGCGTGATGGCGGCGCGCTTCGAGCGCGACTACGGCCTGCCGGCTTATGACGCATCGCTGATGACGCAGTCCAAAGCGTTTGGCGCTTTCTTTGAAGCGGCGGCCAAGGCGTGTAAGGAGCCCAAAATTGTGGCGAACTGGCTGATGGGTGAGGTCAGTAAACGACTCAACTCTGAAGACCGCGATATCAGCAACTCGCCAGTGAGTGCAACGCTTTTGGCAGCCCTGATCCGTCGAATCAAGGATGGCACGATTTCAAACAACGCAGCCAAGACGGTGTTCGACGTACTTTGGGCTTCAGGCGTTCTCGTTGGCCACTCGCTGCCGGATCGGTTCGCTGATCAAGCGGTAGCTGACCTCGCAGAAGAGCTCGCCGAGATCGATAAGGTGATCGACGCCAAGGGCCTCAAGCAGATGAGCGACACCGGCGAGCTGGAAAAGATCCTCGACGACATCCTGGCGGCCAATGCCAAGTCGGTCGAAGAGTTCCGCGCCGGCAAGGAAAAGGCCTTCAACGCCCTGGTGGGCCAGGCCATGAAGGCCACCAAGGGCAAGGCCAACCCGGCCACCGTCAACGAGCTGCTGAAAAAGAAGCTGGCGGGTTGATGCTCAGAGGCGTTTGAGGCCGCCTCTCCCAAGGCACAGGATGCCGCTCTCAACAGGCGCAGACCGCGAGGCTGCGCCTGTTTGCTTATGCGGCCTTGGCGCGCGCCTCGGACTGCATCACCAAGGCGGGGAACATCGCCATCAAGGCCTGCCCACCGAAGTAGACGATCCAGTTGTACGCATACAGCTGGAAGCTGGGCACAGCCGGGTCCACCCCACTGCGCAACCACGAGCCGAACAGGATCAGATCCGAGTAAGGGATCAGCACACCGCCGATCAGCACCACCAGGCCGCCCACATGCCACTGGCTGTTGATGAAGTAGCGCATGGCCAGAACGGGCATGGCCACATAGATCGTCAGGTTGAACACGAAAGAGCCATAGCACAGCAAGGTGTGCGCCTGCACGCCGGGCTGCACATGCTGGATCCAGGCCAGCAGGTTGCCAACCAGCACCGGCAAGGCCAGCCCATAGCGCCACAGGCCCCGCGCCCCCTGCCCTGCCGCCGCCATCTCACGGTCATGCCGCCACAGCATCACCACGTAGATGACATAGCCCACGCCGAACAGCAACAGGGCCCAGGTGAGCTTGAGTGAGACGGGCTCCACGCCACTCATGGCGCCGTTGACGTAGTCCCCCACCGCGGTGGACGCCATGCCCAGCGCCATCCAGCCCGCATACCCTGCATACGGCGACCGCCCCTTGCTGGACACATACAACATGAACTGAGACAGCACCACGGCAGCCATGAGCGCAATGTGCAGGCCGTGGTACGCCGCATCAGGCAGGCGCTCAAGGCCCGCCAGCAGGTTGACCTCGATGGCAACCGACGACGCCAGCACGCCTGTCACCAGTTTGATGTGTTTCTCAGGCGTCATGCGCCATGCCAAATCAGCCATACAGCACTTTCTCTGTTGAAGTCGCAGACAACCACGCCGCCACGGCGGCATTGAACTCATCGGCGCAATCCACCATCACCCAGTGGCCACTGTTGAAGGCCCGCACCTCGTTGCCCGCGCGGCTGGACAACCACGTCAACCACGAACGGGAATGGAACATGAAGGGTTTCTTGCGCCCATAGGCATAGAAGAAGGGGCACATGGGCTCAACCGGGCGCATGGCCGGCAGGCCGCCAAAGGCCTTCATCCAGCGCATGGCGTAGGGGTAATTCATGTCCGCATGCACGTGAGCCGGGTCGGCCTTGGCCTGCAGGGCGCGCGCCATGCCACGCGTGATGCCTGTGCCGATCCGGCCACCGATGCGCCAGGCCAGCGCCAGCGTGATCTGGTAGGTGAAGACCATGCCCCTGGCCAGCCAGGACAAGGACTGCTGAAAAGCCGGCGCGTTGACATCACCCACATCGATGGCCACGATACGGGCCACGCGATCGGGGTGCAGCATGGCGAACTGGTAGCCAAAGGCGCAACCCCAGTCATGCAGCATCAGCGTGAGCTTCCGGTTCGGCGACACGGCATCGGCCACCTGCTGGATCACGGCCACGACTTCTTCCAGCGTGTGCCCGCGCTGCGGGCCAGGCTCGCCAAAGCCGGGCAGGGTCATGG
>JACPOH010000259.1 GCA_016185075.1 Aquabacterium sp.
CGCCACCAACACCACACCCGCCGTGATACGGGCTGCCCGATCAAGACCACCAACGTTCGCTTTCATGCTTTTCTCCTGTTGACAAACAAAAATCTGGCGCCCGAGTTCATGCAACGAGGGCATCCCAGGCCTGCTGCGCACTCAGGTGCAGCCGGCCCGCAAATCGTGTGTCCATGCCTGAGGCCTTGAGTCGATCCATGATCGGCCCCTTGATCTCGGCCAGATGCAGCGTCTTGCCCTGGTCTGCCAGGGCGGCATCCAGGGCCAGCAGAGCGTGCGCGGCCGTGTGGTCGATGTGATTGACGGCGGAAAGGAGCAAGACCACGTTCGACGCAGCCACCCGGCCATGGACCAGCTCGCAGAACTTGAGCTCGACGCGCTGCACATTGGTGAAGTCAAGGCTCTCGTCCACGCGAACAAACACCGTGCCAGGCAAGGTCTCGACCTCATACCGTGCAACGTTTCGGAAATGCGATGTACCCGGCAAACGCCCCACCTCGGCCACGTGCGGCTGGCTGTGCCGCCAGATCATGGCCGCCATGGACCAGGCCATGCCCAGGCCCAGCCCGGCTTCGAAGCCAATGAACAGCACGCCCAACGCCGTGCTCACAAACGCCCAGCCCTCGTTGCGTTCATACCGCCACGCGGCCTTGAGCGAGCCCAGTTCGACCAGATTGGCGATCGCGTAGATGATGACCGCTGCCAAGGCTGCCTTGGGCAACCACGCCGGCCAGGGCAGGAGCGCAGGCAAGGCGGCCGCCAGCAGCACGGCACTGATCACCCCCGACAGCGGGCTGCGTGCACCGGCTGCTTCATTGACCACCGAGCGCGACAGCCCGCCCGACACGGGCATGCCACCCAGCAGCGTGCTGCCCACGTTGGCCAGCCCCAGGCCCAACAACTCGCGGTCAGCATCGATGCGCTCACCGTGCTTCATGGCAAAGGTCTGGGCCACCGACACGCTGCTCACGAAACCCACCAGGGCCAGGACGATGGTCGGCACAAACAGATCACGCAGATCGGTCAGGCGAAGTGGCTGCCAGAATGAAGGAGATACTGAAGCCCATGGGCTGCCCAGTGACACCTGGCCGACCAGCGCGGCGCCCAGCCCCTCGTGCGCGCTCAAGCCTCGGGCCAGGCAGGCCGCCGCCACCAGCACCAACACGGGCCACAGTTTGTGCCCCACCGCGACCGAGACAGGCGCCAGCCGCAAGACACGCCCCAGCGCACGCGTCAACGGCTGCCCGAGCGCCAGCAGCAACAGCGTGGCCCCGCCGATGATGGCGTCGCCTTTCAGCCCGGCCATGTCATGGCCCCACTGCGCGGCCACGACCGGCAGCATGTCAGGCAAGGTGTAGCCCAAGGAAGGCCAGCCCAATAGCGGCGCCAGTTGGCCCAGCAAGATCAGCAGGGCCGACGCGACCGTGAAGCCCTGGACCACCGGACGGCTGAGCAACTGCGACAGAAAGCCCATGCGCAAGGCACCCATCAGCAGCATCAACAAGCCTGAGGCGAGGGCGAGAAAGGCCGCCATGGCCGCGTACCGGGCCATGCTGCCTTGCGCGAGGGGCACCAGGGCTTGCGCCACCATCAGTGAAGTGATCGATCCAGGCCCGACCGACAGCGCGGCACTGCTGCCAAACAGCGCGTACGCGAACAGCGGCAGCAAGCTGGCCAGCAAACCGGCCTGTGCGGGCAGGCCGGCCAGCGTGGCATAGGCCAGGCTCTGAGGCACCAGCATCACCGCCACCACCACCCCGGCGCTCAGGTCACCGTGCAGCCAGGTGCGTTGCCATTGGCGCATCCAGGGCGCGGGCCAGGCCCACGGCGCATCTGCGCCGGGCAAGGAGCGCCTGGAGATGGTCATCGTGCTCAGCTCGCCTGGCCGACCTTGCAGCCGCAGGCCTGGAACAAGGCATTGGCGCGGCCACCCGATCGGCAGAAGGCCACAATGGGGTGAGGCAAATCCGCGCACATCTGGTGATAAGCCTGCACCTGCTGCTCGCTGATCATGAGGTTGGGCACCGGGAAATGCACATAACGCAAGCCTGCCGCCTTGGCCGCCGCCGCGATCTGGGCGCTGGTCGGCTGGTCAGGGCCACCTTCGCCGTCCGGCCGGTTGTTGATGATGCTGCGGTAGCCCTGTCTGGCAAGCACCGCGACATCGGCCACACTGATCTGCCCGCAGACGGCGAATTCGGGGCACACGGGGTTCACAGGCACGCTCAAGCTCATGGGTGGCTCCAATCCTTCATCAACAAGGTCAACAAGACTTCTCTGATACGGCCGCACCACACACCCTGCTGTGCAGCACGGCCATGATGGCGCGCGCATCTTCACTCACCAGTCGGTAGTAGATGTGCTTGCCCTCGCGGCGCGTATCGACCAGCCCCTCCTGGCGCAACACACCCAGTTGCTGCGACAGGCTGGGCTGCCGGATGCCGAGATCGGCCTCCAGTTCACTCACGCAGAACTCACCCTGCGCCAGGCGACACAGGAGGATCAGGCGATCCGCGTGCGCCAGCACCTTCAACAGGGCGCAAGCCTGTTCAGCCGACGTTTGCAGGGCTTGCAGATCCATGGGGTTCATGTTCATGCGAACACTTTATTGACAAATATATTGTTTGTCAATAAAGTGAATGCATACCCCACCCGGTTTCTCGGCTCTCCGCCCGGGCGACCCTCATCCAGAAAGCGCACCATGGCCGATCAAGTCGTGCATGTCTCCCTGTCTCAACAGCAGGACTACCAGTTCAAGGTTGCCTTCGAAGGCGATGTGCCCGCCTTGCTGGCCGACGAGCCGGCCCCGCTGGGACAGGGCCAAGGCCCCTCGCCTGTCCAACTTCTGGCCGCAGCGGTTGGCAACTGCCTGTCAGATTCCCTGCTGTTTGCCCTGCGCAAATTCAAGCAACAACCGGAGCCGCTGAGCTGCCAGGTTCGCGCCGAGGTCGGGCGCAACAGCGAGGGTCGCGTGCGGGTGCTGGCCATAACTGCCGATCTCAGGCTGGGTGTACCCGCCGATCAATTGCAACACCTGGACCGCGTGCTCAGCCAGTTCGAAGCCTTCTGCACGGTCACGCAAAGTGTCGGCCAAGGCATCCCCATCACCGTGCGGGTCAGTGATGCGAACGGCGTCGTGCTCAAGTAAGCCCACCTCGATTGCCATGTAGGATCAAGGGGCCGTCCACCGCTCGCACACGTGTTCATGACCCCAGCCCTGCCCCCAGCCTTGCCCCAGGCCCTGCCCGCTGACGACGCCCTGCGCGAGGTCCTGCACAACGAGGTCCACGCGCGCCCGCCTGCCCGCATCCGCCTGCCGGCCCTGGTGGTGTACGTGGCCGTGCTCAACGAGGGCGTGAGCCGCGAACAGGAGTGGCAGCACCTGCGCCAGTTGCCCGGCCAGCAAGACCTCACGCAAGCCCAGCTGTCTGGCAACTTCCTGCGTCTTCGCTTTGCCGACCACACCCTCAAATGGGAGCGCCACACCGAGTTCACGCGTTACTCAATCGTGCAGGCCTTGCCCTCACAGTTGCTGGAAAGCGGTGACGAAGCCGAGCTGATGCGCGCCTTGGTTGTGGACACAGCCTGGCTGGCCAGCATTCCGGGCCGCACAGTGGCGGCCATCACGATGGCCATGGTGCATGGCGACGTGGACGACCCTGCGGCCATGCGCGCCATGGCAGCCCCCTGGTTCGAGGGGCGCGAGACCGTGGCCTCGCTGCTGGGCATCCGCCGCTCATGCGCCATGACGGACTTCCGCCTGCGCGACAGCGGTTTCGAGCGCCTGCTCGTGATCTCGCCGCCCAATACGTCAGAGACACGCGCCGGCCGCACCTCGCAACGCCTGCTGGAGCTGGAAACCTACCGATTGATGGCCCTGCGCGGTTTGCCCGTGGCCAAGGACATCAGCGCCATGCTGACCGAGTCCGAACTGCAGCTGGCAGAGATCACCGCGCACATGGAGAGCACCGAAACCTCCGACCAGGAGTTGCTGACGCAGCTGATCGGCCTGGCCGCACGTGTGGAGCGCGCCACGGCACGCCACATGTACCGCTTTTCTGCCACCCGTGCCTACCACGCGCTGGTCGAGCAGCGTATCGAGCAGCTGCGTGAAACCGCCATACCGGGCACCCAGATGGTGGGCGAGTTCCTGCTCAAGCGTCTGTCCCCGGCGATGGCCACGGTGCAAGCCACGGCGCAAAGGCTGGCCTCGTTGTCACAGCGGATCGAGCGCGCCAGCGCCTTGCTGCGCACGCGGGTGGACATCGCCACCGAGTCGCAGAACCAGATGCTGCTGGAAAAGCTCACGCGCGGGCAGGAGCTGCAACTGCGCCTGCAAAGCACCGTGGAAGGCCTGTCCATTGCGGCGATCTCGTACTACGTGATCAGCCTGGTGCTGTATGGCGGCAAGGCGGCCAAGGCGGCAGGCCTGCCCGTCAACCCCGAGATGCTGGCCGGTGCGCTGATCCCGCTGGTGCTGGCCGCCATCTGGTGGGGAACACGGCAGATCCACAAGAAGCTGCACGCAGACGGACACTGAGCCGGCGGGCCACAGGCCGCTGGTCAATCCCAGCGCCAACTCCAGATAAAGTCCACTGCGTTGTCATCGCCCGCCTGCGCACGAGCGGTGACACGCTGCGCCAGGCGGTAGATCAACTGCCAGTTGCCGCTGGTGGCATTCAGATTGCGCTCATAACCCACGTACCAGTACTTGGACACCTGCTTGCCCAGGTTGACCACGGTGTCGCGCACCGCGCCCGCACTGTCCGACTGGCGCACCGACAGCTCATCCAGGCCCAGCATGGTCACCAGGTTGTCCGATGGTGAGCTGCCCTCGCCCGACAGCAAGGCCACCGCGGCACTTTGCAGCAAGCCGATGTCAGCACCGCCCAGTCCTGTGGGCGCACGCCCCAGCACCAGCCAGGACAGCTTTTCGGTTTCCGACATCGCTGGCTCGGCGTACAGGCGCACACGCGGGTCTTGTGCCGTGCCGGTGATGTTGACGCCCACCTTCACATCGCTGGCCGACGCTGTGGGCGACTGAGGCCGCATGGCCAGGATGTCCAGGCGCGGGTTCTCGATCGGCCCGGTGAACGCGATGTCGCCCCTCTCGATCACCAGCTTTTGCCCATAAGCCGCGAACGTGCCGTTCTCCACGCGCACCATCCCGTTGACCATCGGCCGGTTGCCGGGCGTACTCAGCTTCAGCTTGCCAGCCAGGGTGGCATCCAGCCCCTTGCCCTTGAGGCGCAGCTTGTGCCCCAGGTCCACGTTGACACTGGCGTTGAGCTTGCGCTTGGCCGCCGCATTGCCGCCCGAGGTATCGGCCTGCTCCTCGGGATCCTGCCCGGGGCGGTTCAGCACGTTCACATCGTCGCCCACGGTGGGCGCATCGGAGCGCGTGATGTCGATGAGCCCTTCGTCCACCTGCAAGCGCCCATCCACGTCGATCTGTTCGATGCCCAAACTCGCCTGCAGCTCACCGCTGACCACCACCCTGCGGTCCACCCGCTGGAGCAAGGCGAACCGGTCAGCCTTGAGCGCCAGACGGGCCTGAGGTGCCGCGCCCAGCACAGCCTCGCCCTCGACACTGACACGCCCCCCCTGCGAGCCCGCCTGCGCCACCAGTTGCGTCAGCCGGACGTGTTCGCCTTCCAGGTCCATCTGCAATTGGCCATCGGTGAAGTTGATGCCCATCAGCGCCTGACCCAGGCCCAGGTTCTGGCCCCTGACCACCCCCCGGTATTGAGGCGCCCCCAGCGTGCCACCGACCTCGGCCTTGGCCTGCATCTGGCCCGTCAGGCGCCAGCCCGCCGGCACCCAGGTCCCCCAGGGGCGCAGGTTGGCGATTTGCAGGTCCAGCTCGCCAGACAGCGTGTCATCGCCAGACGGCAGCTCCGCCGGGGTGCGCGTCTGCAGGCGCTGGTGCCCCTTGAGCAGGCCCAGCACGCGGCCATCGAACTGCTGGGTCAAGGTCCAGACGCCATCACGTGCCTGCAAGGCCACCTTGGCCTCGCGGATGCCCAGGCGTTGCGGGCTGCTGCCTTGAATGGTCGGCTCAGTGAGAGAGAGATCGCCTGACTGCCGCGCCACCTGGGCATCCAGCACCCAGGGCTGACGCGCGCTGTGCTTCAGGCTGATGCCACCGTTGAGCATGAGGTCGCCTCCCCAGCCAGCCTGCGGTTGCCAGGAAGCCAGCAAGGCAGGCAGGTTCAGCGGATCCAGATCCAGCGCCATATTGAGTTCGCCAACGGTATCGGCCGCGTTCGCGTCGGTGTCGGCTTGCCAATGAAGGCCACGCAGATGCATGCCCGCGCCCAGGACGTTCAAGGCCGTGGCCCCTACCTGCAGAGAGCGGCCTGGCGGAGCCTGGCGCCAGCTGATGGCCACAGGCTGCACCGCCAGCAGACCGCGCGGCCTGGCGCCTTCGAGACTGAGCGACAGCCCATTGAGCTGCCCCTGCCAGGTTCCCGTGCGCGGCTGCCAGCCACCTTGCGCAGACCCTGCCACATGGAAGGCCCTCGGCTTGCCCCCTCGGCCAGGCTGGTGGGTCAGGTCGGCTGACAGCGTCGACTGGTGCTGCCGCAAGGTCCCCATGACCTGCCACTGTGCACGGTCCAGCACAACATGGGTGCCCTGCCCTTGCTCCAGGTCCACTTGCAAGCGCAATGGCGCATCCTCAGACAGCCCTTCGACGGCCCAGCTGGCCTCGGCGCCGGCCAGGCCCAAAGGCAGACCCGTCGTGTCGACCCACTGCAGGCGATGCACGCTGATCTGCCCATCGGTCTTCAGCGCAGGCCAGACACCCTGGCCTTTGAAGGCCCCATCGATGCTGCCAGACAGCTTCCGCGCACCCAGCAAGGGTGCCAGAGGCTGCAGGCTGGCGATCGACGATGCGTGCACCGCACCTTGCCAGCGCGTGCCGTCGGCGGGCCTGGGGCGCCCTTGCGTATCAACGCGCCAGGGCACATCGGCCGTCGCGGTGATGGTGTTGCCGCCGGCATTCACGCCCAGCACCAAGGCCATGGTGGTGCGGTCCTGCGGAGAGCGCCATTGCGCTTGCCCGGACAAGGGTACGCCGGCCAACCAGCTCGGCGCGAGGTCGAGGCTCATCTGGCCGCGCCAGTTGGCATCCACAGCCAGAGCCAGCTGCCCTGTCAGCTGATTGCGACCGTCCATGCCCGCCGGCCAGGGCAGCCAAACCTTCGGGTCAAACGAGGCCACCTTGAGCTGCCCCTTGACCGACCAGGCAGGCTGAGGCCCCTTCGCACCCCACTTCAACTGGGCTTCCGTCAGATCAGCCTGCGCACCCTCGGCCCGCAAACCGAGCGCGTTCACATCAAACTGCCCCGGACCAAAGCGGCCATCCAGCTTGAGCGCGACCGGCACATCGACCTTGCCAGAGGCACGTCGGGCGCCTGGCGCGGCCGACGCAAAGCCGGGTCCATACAAGCCACGCACATCAGCCTGGATCGCCGCGCGCATGCTGGCCCAGCCCCCCCAGCCTTCACCCTCTGGAGGTGCGGGCTGACCAGCGCGCGGCCCAGGCCTTGCCCCCCCCGGCCATGCTGGCTTGAGCTGCACCGCGCCTTGCAACTGCAGCGGCGGCGCCAGGCGATGCAGGGCCTGCGTGTCGACCGCCGACCAATTGACGGAGAGCGCCCGCGTCCCGCCCCAGCCGCCTCGCACAACCGCCAGGCCGTCCGCATGGCCGCTCAGCGAGGGCAGGACGGCTGACATGTCCAGCTCGCCCTGCTGCGTGGCCTGGGCCAGTGCCTTGGCAGCCCGAGCCCCCGGCAGCGACACGCGACCGCGGAGCTGACGTACCGGCAGGCGCCCCTCGTCCCAAGCCCCGGCTGCCTCGTTTCGGACATCCAGCAGCGCCTGCAGATCGCTCACCGCCTCCGGCGCCAGCCTGACTTGCCCCTGCAGCCCGGTCGTGGGCAAACCGGGGAAGAGGTCCGCCAGGTTCAGGCGGCTCATGCCGACTTGCAGCCGCGGCAAGGGCCACGCGGCGAACGGGGCCACGTCGGCGTCCACCTGAAGCGTCTGGGTCGCCGGTGAAGACGCCGACTGCCAGGTCACCTGGCCCTTGACCGACAAACCCGCCAGAGGGCCTTTCGCCTGAAGCTGGACATGCCCCGTCCCCGCAGCGGCCTCTTTGGCTTGGTTCCTGGCCTCGTTCTGGTCCGCGTGCACGGTGGCATCCAGGGGCAGGCGCTTGTCGAGCCCCAAGCTGGCCTCACCGTGCGCACGCCAGCCCATCCAGCGCACCTGCGTGAGCTTCACCTGGTGAGCCAGACGCCCGTTGACCGAACCCTGCACCGCCACTTGAGCGTCCAGATCCTGGATGGGTTCCAGCCACAGGCTGCTTTCCGCGCTGCCGACCAGCAGGCGCTGCGCCTGCACCGCCAGCGGCAGGCTCAGATCGGTGGGAGGCCCCGACGGCGTGCGGACCGGGTTCGGTACCCAGTTCAAGCTCAGCCGGCGCGTCTTCAGCACAGTCATGGCCACACCGACATGCCAGGCCGCATGACGGTCGAAGGTCACGCGCAGGTCCTGCCAGGCGACGTCGCTCAGCGTCAAGCGTCCGCCGCGCGTCAGCACGATGTCGATGCGCGCCGCCTTGAAGTCACCCAGCAAGGCGCCCTCGGGCGCCACCACCGTGATGCCGGGCAACATGGGCAGCAAGCGCGAGGTGAACGTTGCGTTGTGCGCCAAGGCCCACAAGGCGCCGGCGAGCGTGGCCATGACGGCCAGCAGCGCCAGCACCAAGCGCCCGAGCTTGCCCAGCACACTCACAGGCTGATCCCCACGCTGAAGTGCATGCGCCAGCGTTGCACCTCGTTGCCGTACGCCAAGTCCAGACGGAGCGGGCCCACCGGGCTGCGCCAACGCACGCCCACGCCATACCCCACCTTGGGCTGAAGGTCACCGAAGCGATCGGCCGCGTCGCCCGCATCCAGGAAAACAGCGCCCCACAAGCTGGGCATCTTGCTGGACAAGGGGTGAGCCAGCTCGATGCTGCCCGTCGACATGGACCGCCCCCCCACCACCACGCCGTCACGCATGACACCCAGGGAACGATAGGCATAACCGCGCACGGAATCGTCACCACCGGCGCGAAACAGCAAGGTATCGGGTACGCTCACCTGATCGCGCGCGTAAACCTGACCGATCTCCCCACGCGCCGTCGCATACCACTGCCACCCCAAGGGCCTGTACCAGGTCACGCGCGCATAGGTGCGCCCGAAATAGCCTTCTTCCTCCAGCGCCGAATAAGTGCGCCCGCCCGTGAGCTGGCCCAGCGCCGTGTAGCCACGCGTGGGCAGGATCTGGCTGTCCACATCACGGTAGACCCACCGCGCCGTGCCGCTCACGGCCGAGGCGTTGGACACGACCACACCTTCAGACGACCGCACCTCGGCGCGTTGGAACTCCAGGTAATCCGTGCGCTCCAGACGCTCCCCCTCACGCAGCTGGCCCACCCTCAGGTACTGGCTGGTGGTCACGGTCTCTTCGGTATCGACCAGATACGAACCTTGCAGAGAGATGAGCCCCCGTCGGTTGCCAGGCCAGGGGTGCGAGGTCAGGTCCAGCTGACCGGTAGACTCGTTGCGGCCAAGTTGCACCTTGGTCTTGCTTTGCCAATCCAGCCCCCACACATTGCGGTGCAGGTGTTCGAGTGACACGCGCGGGCCGGTGTTGCTGCTGATCCCCACCCCGGTGGAGGCCGCCTGCATTGGCTGCTCGTGCACCTGCACCACCATGGGCATGGCTGCGGCCTGCGTGGGGTCCAGATCGGTGGTGACGAACACCGAATCGAACATATTGAGCTTCTGGATGCGCTCCTGCCAGTCCAGCAGCTTCTTTTCGCTGTAGGACTCGCCCTTGTGGAACGGCGCCAGGTTGACGATGGCCGACGCGGGCTGACGCTGGAGCCCTTCCACGCGGATGTCACCGAATGCAAAGGCCGGGCCCGAGTCAGCCACCAGAAACAGCTTGGCCGTGTGCGACTCGGCGTCCACCGTGACGGACGTGCCGCTCCAGCTGGCCGTGGGATAGCCTTCGGCGCGCATGCGCGCCAGTGCCGCGTTCTTGGCGGCAGACCAGTCTGCCTGGCGAAATACCTGCCCTTGCGGCAAGCCCCAACCGCGCTCGAGCTTGTCGAGCAGGGCCTGCGCCAGTGGGTCGCTGTTGGACAAGCGCGTGTCCAGCTCGCCTTCGAACACGAATTGCACCTTGCTGATGCGCGTCTGCGGTCCCGGCTCTACGTGGATGCGCACCACCACAGGCTGGTCGGGCTGATCTGGCTGCTCGTCGCTGACGCGCGTGCTGATCTCGGCGTTGAAGTAGCCTTCGGCCTCCAGCAGCCCCCTGGCCTGCTCCGGCGCCGACACCACCAGGCGGCGAAGCTCGCTGCGGCGTATGCCCAGACTCTGATCCTTGCTGGACTCTTCCTGAAACCGAGCCAGATCCAGATAGGTCCGCAACAGCTTGTCCAGCGGCGCGGGCGCCTCGATCTCCAGTTGCCAGACCACGGGTTTGCCTGGCGATACCTGCCGTGCGCCCCCGGACGTTGCCGTTGACGGGGCCACGGGGGCAGCGGCATCGGCATCCAGCGCATCAGCTGGGGGTTGGGGTTGCGCCCAGGCGGGCATCAGCCCGGAAAGCGGCATAACCAAGGCCAGCACAGCCCCATGCCGCCACGCCTGATGCGGTACGGTGCGCCCTCTCCTGCCCTTCAGCCGGGATACCGTCATCAAGCTTATTTGCTGAGCAAGCGCATGGCCGCCTCCAGGCCTTGCAAGGTCATGGGGTACATGCGCCCACCCATCAACTGCTGCATGATGGACACGCTCTGCCGGTAGTTCCACACGCCTTGCGGCTCGGGGTTGATCCACACGAAGTTGGGGAAGGCGTGCGTCAGGCGGCTGACCCACTCGGCGCCCGGCTCCTCGTTGTTGTATTCCACGCTGCCGCCAGGCTGAAGGATCTCATAGGGGCTCATGGTGGCGTCCCCCACGAAGATCAGCTTGTAGTCCTTGTTGTACTTGCGGATGATGTCCCAGGTGGGGATCTTTTCCGTGTAGCGCCGATGGTTGTTGCGCCACATGAAGTCGTACACGCAGTTGTGGAAGTAATAGAACTCCAGGTGCTTGAACTCCGACTTGGCCGCGGAGAACATCTCTTCCACGCGGTGCACATGGTCATCCATGGTGCCGCCCACGTCCATCAGCAACAA